>CAZFJT010000487.1:0-3345 GCA_964519135.1 uncultured Syntrophales bacterium
CCTCTATGTCCGGCTTATGGAATATGGTCGAGTGACCAGCGGTTCTTGCTTATGATCAGTGTCTAAAAATCCGCGTCATTTGAAAACCGCCCTTGAATAAAGCGGCTTTCCCAATCCGCGATCCTCATTTCATTGGCTATGGCCAGGGCCATAATGTCATCATCATGGGAGATCTTATCCCCTGGGGCCTTGTAATTTTGTCGAAAGACCTTCTTTTCAGCGTCCCAAATAAATCCCTGCATCTCAAGGATCGCCTCCTTGGAATAAACTGTCAGTTCATTTTCCTCCACCGCCCTGGCTAGCCTGTTGAGCATCGCCTCCTTTGACCTTCTATCAGTGATCCAACCAAGCCGTCTTGTCTCTTCAGGAGACTTCCTGTCAGTTAAGGTGTGGTAGTAAAGGTTGGGATATCCGGTTAGCTGGGGATAATCAGCCAGTCCCCGCTCACAAACCGCCAATGTGGCCAGACCAGGCCCGTTCCTTTCTATTCCAAGCAGACCGTAGTTATAGTGCGTGGCCAAAAGATACGCGTCCACTCCAGCCGTCTCAGCTCGAACACGATTGGATCTGTACCTTGCCACAACCTCGCTTGTCTCATTGCATATCACCTGTATGACAGTGTAATCTCCTCCAACTCCTTCGCCCACGTCCATTCCCAGGCTGTAAGTTTTCCCGATATCCGGTTTTTTCCAAATCTCAAGGGGCCCGAATGCGTCTTCTTGAATCTTGACCTCAAGAGGCGAGCTATCTTCACATGTTAGGAAGCCTTTAAATATAGGCGCCTTTGAGACCTCTTCCAGCATCCTGTTGAGCGCTTCTCCATTGAACCAGGGCATTCCTGTATGGATGAAAGCCAGATGCGCGGCCACAGGATATTCCTGATGAAATTTTGACCATGAATCATGGCACTGATTAACCTTTGTGTGCTTGGCCCACTTGATCTGTTCCCTGGTTAATTTGTGATTCTTTTTGTAATCCTTTTCATCCTGGGTGAGATTCAAACGCTCCCTAAAAGCGCATGGGAGGCTGTATTCAGGAAAGTCCTTCCAAGAAAGGAATATGGGCGTCATATCCGAGGCGCCCCTGTTCGCGGCCAACCATGTCCTATGAAAGAGATTCTGCAAGCCATTGGCAGTTGATTCCCAAAAGACCAAAGTGTCCCAGTGTTGGGGCACAGATTGGTTAATGGAGAGCATTGGGGCCTCGGGCTGCTCCCAGAAGGCCACTTCACTCGCGTGAACATAGTGGAGAGTCTCGCCCCTACCCAGGTTTTTGTTTGAGGCTGTGGCTATTTGCATCTTTGAATAATGGGGCGGTCTGTACTCCAAGGTTTTTAGACTGTTCCTTGAAGGCTGGGCAGCGCCTCTGTAGTTGAGATGATTGTAAAATCTATGGGTGATGGCAAAGATTGTGGCCGCGTTTTCAATAGAGCCCGCGGCCACAAGGGCAAACCTGTTCCTGCGCATGGTAATGAGCGCGAATATATACGCTTCAATAAGGGTGGTTATGCCTAATTGTCTTGCTTTTAAACAGATAAACCTTGCCGGCTTTTTATTCTCCCTGGCTTCAAGAAGCTTGTGGAACACGATCTCCTGGGATCTGTTCATTATGAGTGAAACCAGCTCGCCACGCTTGTTGACTATTTTGAGATTCTCCATAAAAGTCTGAATATCAGGGACTTCTTGTTCCATATTGTTCAGCAGGATATTCAACCCATCCTCAAACCTCTCCAGCCTAGCCCAACTCCTATTATATGGTTCAGCTTCCCAAAGCCCCTGAAATTCACTCACCAGCCACTCCAAAAATGATTAATTCATACAGCCCTGGGACTACCTGCCAAGGGCTTCTTCCAGTCTCAATTCCAACTCATCCAGTCTTCTTGCCACTGCTAGAGCCTCTTGTGTCTTGATCATCAGTTCCAGTATGTGCCTGCTGGAATTGATCAGTTTATCCATGCACTTAATCTGATCCAATTTCAGCTTGTCCGCGTCCGCGCTCTCCTTTATCAGGAAAGCCAAGGTCTTTAGCGCCATGTTAGCGTCCAATTCGCCATTGGCGCCGCAGCTAAGATGCTCAATAAATTCGCTACTGAATTGATCTTTTTCATGGGCCGGCGCCATTGATATTAATTCATCATCCTTGGATTTTTTGGATTCACCCAATTAATCACTCCTTTGATTTCAAATGGAAAAGAAAACCAACTCAGCATGATATCAACACTGCCGCCACTCTCCCCAATAATATGGCTCCATCTCCTGGAACCTTTCAGACCATTCCAACCATTGACCTTGTCCGCACCAGTGGCTTTCAGGTCCGCTGATCGCCACAGGGACAGGGTTGAGGCGGCAAAATCCATTGAGGTATTTAATACACTTCACGCATACCATCTCTGATCTCAACATATGTAATCCTCCATTTTGTATTGATAGCTCTTAGCCTGTCTTATAAGGTGTTCAACGGCCAAGGCGCCAAGGACTTCTCATGTGATTTATGGAATTCGGCGCATCCAATAGTATCCAGAGCGGCTTCTCTGTCCGGCCACAAGGCTGATTCATGTTCGTCACAATCCCGGCAGCCGAGAGGAGGTTCATTCAACGTTCCCCATTCCCAGTGGTCGCATTTTGAGCAGCGCCAGATGACAGTCCCTTCTCCCATGAACACCCCTATTGTTTAAGGAGGCTCCGCCGCCTGTTGTCCTCCATGAGCATATGATCGGGATTGGTAAGAAAATCCAATTCCTTTGCCCGGCCGGCCCCTTGTCTGTGTTCAATAAAGGCCTGATCCGCGCTGGAGCGTCTTGAGCGCAAACCACTAAGATCCTTTTCACTAATAAGGTTTTCACAGGGAAAAGGATCAAAGCATTTTATATAGTCAGCGTTCACCCTCACCAAAGGATTGGTGTCACCACTGAAATGAATCACTCGTCTTTCAGCCCTGGCCTGATAGGACTTGCACGATTCAGGTAGAATTGAACCGCACCACCTGCAATTGATCAGCCTGTGCTTGTTAACCTCGCGCCACTGTTCCACTGTCTCAGGTTTATTTCTCATCAGGCGCCGCCTTTTGCATATGTGTCACATCATCGTGCCAATCATATGGGATTTCCAAGTGGCGCCTCAGCCTTCTCATAGGCGCCAGCAGCCCAAACTCAAGAGGTTCCAGATATTTGATCGCTTCCTGATCATCCAGGGCCTCCACGTGGGATCTCAGTGATGAAAGCTGTTCATGAAGCTTTGAAAAGGTATTTGAAATGAGCTTAAGCCTTCCAGTGGTATTCATGGTCTCCTCCAACCCATCGGAACTTTTTTAGTCCGGTTCTCTGATGATCAATGGGCCGTATTAACC
>CAZFJT010000488.1:0-3330 GCA_964519135.1 uncultured Syntrophales bacterium
GAGCTAGGCGCGGTTATGAACCTAATGTCCAGAAAAGCTCGTAAGAACCGCTAATTGCACGAGAGATATTTCCGTCTATTGGAGAGAGCAATTAAATTCCGATTAATATTGCTTTGTCTATAAAATCAAAGTAAGTGTTTACCGTGGTCGCCATAAGCATTTGAGATCACTATGGGGACTATTACAAATTAAATATATAAGGCGGCCCTAATATAGGACCGCCCTTTTGACAACTTTAATGGTTATCGATACTTAAAAAGCTCAAATGGCGCCTAATAGTTTATTTCTATAGTTTGGCTCACCTTTGGTTTATCCAGTTTGAACTTTGCCTTTCCATAGGATGGAGCGCCTACCATGCCCGTCGCGTTGTTGGAGAACGCGTATCCCTCTTGGGGTCTTCCAATGGAATCATAGTCCATTTTACTGTTTAGGTTTTCGTCGTGTAAAATCGCGAACGCGTATTCACCATATGGTATATCTTTAAATACCGCTGTGGCTGTGTCGCCTTTTACCTGGGTTCTAACGATCTTCACGGCTTGATCAGACTTCTTTGGAAAAGGTCCCGCGTTGTCGTAAAGCACAACAGATACCCTGCCCTGACCTGTCCTGAAGCCGGTCATTTTAACAACTATATCGCCTTTATCAGCCGCCCAAACCACGCCGGTAAACGCCATGGCAAAAACCAAAGCAATAACAAGTTTCTTCATCCGCTCCTCCTAGTTGAAAGGTTGTTTATCTCCTCTCCATAGGTCCCTTTTGAAACATCGGCCGGAACACTATGGTTCAGTGGGATGAGATCTTAGTCCCAAGGATCGTATGTGTCAATATTCGTTTGACACTGGTCTTTATCTTAACCTTATCCACATTCCCTTTAGCCACTACAAATCGCTCAAAAGGCCAATATAACTAGATAAACATATTTTCTGATTTTTCCCTGGCAATGGTGGATGTGGGGGACACCCCATAGGCGTGGCCTGAAAGCACAACCGTATCATCAGGCAATGTGAACAGCCTTTGTCTGATCGAATTCTGCAGGGTTTCGTATGAACCACCCGGCAGATCCGTCCTCCCTACCCCGCCAACAAAGAGTGTGTCTCCAGTGACCACATATCCTGGGAAGTACAGGCATATGCAACCAGGAGTATGACCCGGAGTGTGTATTACCTCCACAGATTCGTTTCCAAACTCGATCTTATCTCCATCTTTTAGCAAAACTGTCGCCTCTGGGGATGGTTTTGCGTTGAACATCGCCAGCATTGCCGGGTTTGCGTTTACAAGGGAACCAGCGTCAGCCTCGTGTATGGCTATTGGCGCGGAAGTGGCCTTTTGCAATTCTTCATTGCCCGCGGTATGGTCCACATGACCATGGGTGTTCACGATGTATTTTATGGTCTTGATTCCAGATTTACCGGCCCTGTCAAGGATCGCGTTTACTTGCCCACCTGGATCGATCACAATACCTTCCCCTGTTTTAGCGCAACCAAGAATATAGCAATAGATCTGAAAACTGCCTATTTGGATCTGCTCAATGATCATGAATTCCTCCGATTATCATGTTATTATTGTCTATTTACTGATTCAAATGAATTGTGGCGCGATATATTCCAATCGGGCGTTTACTCTTAACCCCCCATAAAGGGTGGAGTATGCGCGCAGTACGGTTCTTCGCTCAGATAATCCCCTGTATTTTCATAGGCCCTAGCCCTACATCCTCCACAGAATCTTAAATAATCGCATCTTCCACATTTGCCCGTTAATTTACTAAACTGCCTAAGATCTTTAAATAACTGGGCGTTTTCCCATAATTCCTTAAAAGATCGCTCCTTTATCGAACCTGCTTGCACATCGAAATAACCGCAAGGTTGCAGATCGCCTGAATGGGAAACAAAGACAAAGGATAATCCCCCCAAGCAACCACGGGTCCTTGCGTTGAGGCCGAATGTGTCCTCATTGACCTCTATTCCCTCGGATTTGGCCTTTTGCCTAAGTATTCTATAGTATTGGGGAGCGCAAGTGGCCTTTGTCTCCATATTCGATTTCCTTCCCAGCCTATAGAACTCTTCAAGGGACTCTTCGTACTCTTCAGGTCCCATCTCTTCTCCGGCCATGTCCTTGGCCCTACCTGTTGGAACCAATAAGAAAAGGTGAAAAGCAACAGCTCCAAGGGATTCCGCGGTTTCCATAATCTGCTTTAACTCGCGCCTGTTCCTCTTTGTTAATGTGGTATTAATCTGAACCGGAACACCCTGGGAGATTAAATGGTCAATTGCCGCGCAGGATTTCTCGAACGCGCCCCTAACTTTTCTGAAGTCATCGTGTTCCTTTGCTGAGGGGCCGTCTATGCTTATGCTTACCCTGGGTATTCCCACTCCTGCGATCCTTTTGGCCATATCACGGTCCACAAGAGACCCATTGGTCGCCAATACCGGCCTTAGCCCGGATGCGCCCGCGTACTCTGCAAGATCAAAAAAATCTTTCCTTAGGAGCGGTTCTCCACCGGTCATAATAAGAATCGGCTTACCAACCTCAGTGATTTGATCTATAAGTTTCTTACCCTCTTCAGTGGATAGCTCCCCTGCCCGTGGCTCGGTGGACGCGCCCGCCCGGCAATGAATGCAGGCCAGATTACAAGCCCTGGTCATCTCCCATGCGACCAGCCTCAACTGAAATTGATGCAATTTATCTCCTTTACTTGCCTTGTTTGTGAAGAATTTTTGCGGCTTCCAATGAATGATAAGATATTATGATATCCGCGCCTGCGCGCTTTATTGAGAGCAAGGCTTCCATAGCGCACTTTTCACCGTCCAGCCAACCTTGTGAGGCCGCGGCTTTGATCATGGAATATTCGCCGCTGACATTATAGGCTGCAACAGGTCTATCAAAACTGCTCTTCACCCGCCATATAACGTCGAGATACGGTAAGGCCGGTTTCACCATAACTATGTCAGCCGCTTCATCCACATCCAGCGCAACTTCTCTGAGGGCTTCATCACTATTACCAGGGTCCATCTGATACGAACGTCTGTCTCCGAATTGAGGAGGCGACTCTGCAGCGTCCCTAAAAGGCCCGTAAAATGAAGACGCGTACTTAGCCGCATACGACATTATAGGAGTTAACTCAAATCCGCTCTCGTCAAGGGCTTCACGGATAAATGCAATTCGTCCGTCCATCATGTCACTTGGGGCGACCATGTCCGCGCCTGCCGTCACATGACTTAGAGCCATTTCAGCTAGTAGTTCCAGTGTTGCGTCATTGTCAACATAGTCGTTTTTTAAAACACCGCAATGGCCATGACTTGTGTATTCACAGAGGCATACATCGGTAATAAC
>CAZFJT010000489.1:0-3329 GCA_964519135.1 uncultured Syntrophales bacterium
TTCCAGCATCATCTCATCAGCCCTAATCTCTTGTTGTCTCAAAGTGTTAACCTTGGAATCGCGCTCATACTTACCTTGCTCATAGGCTGACTTATCCCTTTTTTTGAATCTCAGGTCACTTGTAACCACATCATGGAGGGCGGACACAGCCTCACGAAATCTCAACGGCTTCATAATTTCAGCGTCAAAGGCCACTGGTTCCCTGGAGAGATTCGGTTGGAAATTCAAGGTCATCAGGCCCTTATCTGATATAACCTTGCTCGCGCCTTTATAGGCCATTGAAAGTTCCATCAATCTCCTCCATTGGAAACAAGGCTCAACTCAGGCATTTTTCCAAGTATCTTTGGAGCTTGATCAGGACATAACTCAATCAATTCCAAAATAGCCGCCAATCCTGCCCTTTTTTCTGGATTTCTCACTGATCTGGCCGCGAATATCAATAATGGTAAAAATCGGTCTAAAAGGCCGGCGTCATTCTTTATGGCCTCTTTTATACGTCTGATGACTCCGGGCCTTTGATTCGCGCCCCTGTGGGGATCCATCAAAGAGACTATCCAAATGCGCTCAAGATCCAATGGCCCTGAGATATCAATCTTTTTACCTCTATTCTTTTCCATTTCGTTGGAGATCTTTATTCTAAGGTCTGGAAATGGGGTTTCCATTAGTCTATTCCATAGAAATGGGTCCCAGTAAGCCCTTTCAAATTCCAAGATCCACGCAAACGCGCGATCGCGCGCGCCAGGCAGAAGGCTGTCAAAAAATTCCGACACTACTTCCACATCATAATCATCGTCGGTTTGATAAAATGACAGGGCAAAGTCGGTTATATCGGTCGCGTACGCAGGGCAGCTTACCTGGGCCAGTTTTGCAAGTTTGGTCTGATCAGATTTGTCCGTAATTTGAGTTTCCTTTAAAAAGCTCAATCCCATTTGGGCCACAGGAGAGGGTTCAGCGCAAGCCAGGTCTATCATTTGGTCTATATTGAGGCGATCGGATGAGACCAGCCTCTTCATATGATCACATATTATGGCTAAAGCGTTGGGATTGGTGGTCTTCAAGAGTTTTAGCCAGACGTCCACCTTTGCTGATGCGAGTCCCTTTGATTTACCCAGCAATTCAGCCCCAAATTCCTGAACATCCTGAAATTCGCTTTTAAATAATACTAGAAGCGCCTCTGGGTCCAGTTGTTCCAAAGCCTCTCTGTGCCAAAGCTTAAGCCCATCCATGGCCCAGGATCTAACCAGACCGGAATGGGAATCCTTGACCAGGGAGAGCATTGTGTCCAAGGCGGAGGGATCTTTCCAATACTCTGGAAAATATGGCGCGGGCGCCAGCTCTGAGATTGACCTTCCTTCTTCTAAGGTCACTGCGTGGGATTTAAAGCTCAGGCCTTCATGTTCGTGGTAAAGCGCATGCATCAGGCCCCAGTTATCCAGTATGTTCTCTCCTGAACTAAAATCCTCGTCAGTGTAACGCTTTAGGGCAAAGGAGATATTTTTTATGTATTCGACCCGGTTCTTGTAGCCCAGACGCCTGAAATAACGCCACGCCCTTCTCCTTAAATAATGCCTTGTGTGAACTGAAAAAAGCCTGGAATCAGGTGTGGCTACGATTGTAAATTCTCTGGTCTTGCCTGTGTAAGGATCTCTGACTGTCCTGGTCCTTTTGGCTCTTAAGGAATTTCTTGGCGCTGAAAGGAATTCTTCCTGTATCCATTGATTGGTCTCAGTATCAAAGAACATCCTTGTGCGTCTTTGTCTGCGAACGCTCCTGTCAAACGCGACCATAAATACGGCCATCAGCGCATGGTCGCGGTTTTCTTCCGCGTATTTGAAGATCCTTTTAATTACCGGATGGTGGCCTGGTCTATTCAGGGGCAGGGTAAGGTACTTGATGAGCTGTCGCCTGGCCCATGGTCTGGGGTCTTTTTTCCACTTATCCGCGAAACCGGCCAGGATTTTGATGGAATCCAGCTTTCTGAATTCATTCAAAAAGTTATTGTCTTGGCAATCGAAGTATTCCTGTGTAAGGGTTAAGGAGTTGTCGCTTGGTCCAGAGCTTGGCATGATCCCCCATCGGCTTTGAGGGCGCGGATTGCTAATTGTCGTACACTTCCTGGGCTGATGAAACGCCTATTCTCAGCTCTATGGAATTGGACAATGACTCTTCCAGCCTCATGTAAGATGATACCTGATGGTCGGCCCTAATTGTAACAGGCTTATCCATGTATTGATAAGAGTCGTTATTCTCTTCAGTTCTTTTATCCCCTGTGCCCCCAAGAAGACTGGCCACCCGCTCTCTTTTTTCACATTCAAGGGCCTCAATCATGCAGCGGAAAGTATGGAGGCCTTGCGTCAGGGAACAAGTTCTATTAATTGCTTTCAAGTCCGGATTATTTACCAGTCCGGCCAATCCCGGATAGTCATCCCTTTTCAAGGCAAGTGGATAATTCAATGATTCCAGCACTGCCCTGAGCCCTCTTAGTTTAGGCGCCCTAATGGTATCGCGTCCCCTTGAAATGGCTTTACATTCAAGTGTTCTGGAAGCGTAATCCTCCGGTAGCAAGGGACGAAACCATCTTTTTTTTCGTAAGGGAAGACAATGGGCTGGATTGTGAAATGTGAATCTGGTCTTTCCATCTTTCTTGTTGGCCACAAGTATCTCTAGGTGCAGATGGGGACCTGATGTGGATTCTCCCCTGCGTTTATAAGCCGTTAGAGTGGCGATCTTAAAACCCGCGTCAACAAATACGGGCATGAACCTCCAGGCGTCCTTGGTCCTTCTCTTTCTCTTTTCCAAGCGCTTCAATGGGCTTACATGGCCGTACAATGAAAAGACTCCACAACCATGATCTATTACCACTACTTTTCCATACGCGTGAAACCTTGGTAAAGCCCCTGCGAATACAACCTTTCCATCGCCAATGGCATAAACCGGAACATTGGACTTTGAAGCCAGATCAATACCATTATGAAAGCCCTTTTTTGAACGCGCTCCAAAGCCCTTGGTACAAACCCAATTTTCCAAAGGATTAACAAAGTTGTCCATTATTTTAAGAACAAGCGCTTCAGGACACTGATTTGCGTTTAAAGAATCATCATCTATTATCTCTGACAATCCGGTTGAATCCCTAAATTCACTCCTGACTGCCGGGCCCTGCTGAAAAAGGGGCTCTGGGAATAATGACCCTTCAGTTTCTTGGAGTTTTTGGCGAAAAGATTCTTCATCAAGTACCGGGGCGCCATTATAAGCCGCCAGTAATGGGATGTCCGATTCTTTGGCCACAGCCTGACGAAGGAGTGCCCTGGGCGGGGCGCCTTGGTCCGCAT
>CAZFJT010000490.1:0-3326 GCA_964519135.1 uncultured Syntrophales bacterium
CTGTGCCCCCACTGGTGAAAATTATCTCATTAGGATCGCACTCCAACAGGACGCTAACTTGTCTCCTGGCCTGTTCAACCGCCCTTTTCGGCCCAATGCCGTAAAAGTGGGAACTGCTCGGATTTCCGAATTCATGATCAATAAATCCCAGCATAGCGTCTTTTACCTCTGGGTGAAGAGGTGTCGTGCCATTGTGATCCAGATATATTGGCGCGGCCATAAAATGATCTCCCTTTCATGAAATTTCTTTTGTGCCAAGCCCCAGTGGAGATAAAGACATTGAGTAAGCGTTCGCGGGCGAAGCCCTTTTTTATAAAAAGGGCCTCTTCGGACCCCTCTATGAAAACAGTATAATAATGGGGTTTTAAAGTTTTCCAAAGCCTTTTGTGGCGTCAGGGCCGTTAAAAAATCAACCTGCCCGCAAGAGGGGAGCGAGATTGAGCGAAAGAATCACCTCTGGGAATGATCTAATAAATAACTGAATTCACGCTCAAACGCGCGCGTCTAGTGGTGAACGGTTACTGTCGATTATTTATGAGATTTAGCGGCAATCAATACGTATCCCTCATCATTATCTTCAAAGAATTGCAATTGAAAACCGCATTCCTTGCATAGAGCATTTATTTGCGCCTTGTCCGGCATTAGATCGGACATGACCGCAGGATCGGTTTTTCTGTGAAGATCATTGATTTGGGCGCTATTGATAAAGTGATGAATAATAAGGCAGGCCGAGGGATTCATGGAATTGGCGATTATTTCAAGGGCCCTTTTCTTGTCATCAAAATGTGGAAACACCTGGTGGAGAAAGGCTAGATCAATCCCGTTCTCCATTAGATCGATCTCTTCCATGGCGCCTTGTTCGATACTGACATTTGCTCTTTTGCCGACTCTCTCTTGAGCCGCTAAGACCATCTGCCCGCTTATATCGTTTGCATAAATGAAGCCCATCCCCTGGGACTTGTTGGCGAGTATCTCTGTCAGTCTACCTGAGCCGCATCCAGGCTCGAGTATGATCATGTTGGGACGCCAACTGGCCAAACTCAAAACCCGGTCAATCCTGGTTCTCTCTTCATGGGTGTATTCCTTACAGGCCCAGGCCTCGGAAGAATGTTTATCAAAATATTCGGCCTTGGAAATATTCATGAAACCTACTCAAAGCTTTCGGCTCATCTTAAGGAAATAGCCGTAATTGTCATTTCTGAAATAATCCACATTAAGTCCTGCTGAGAAACAAATACTTTCCATGTCTCTAATATGGGGAATAGTGTCGTTCATAACCGCACCGTGAATCTTTGCGCTTGGGTCATTTATCTGATCAAATTGAAAAAAATGATATATGATCACGTAGCCTTCATTGTTTAGGGCGTTTCCCATCAAAGACAATGACCGGGTCTTTGCTTCCAAGTGATGAAACATATTGTGACATATTATCATGTCATAGCCTTGGGTTGCTTCCAAATGATCTTCTGCAGCCCCTTGTATAACCCGACAGTTGGAGAGTCCTTCCGTCCTTTTGCGAGCTATGCCGGACATTTTTTCACTAAAGTCCAAAGCGCTTACTTCACCATAGGGTCCGATTTTTTTAGAGATTATCTCTGTGAGCCTACCTGAACCGCTTCCAGGCTCCAATACTTTCATGCCCCTTTTTAGACCTGAAAAAGATAGCATTGTTAACAGTTTGTCATGTTCATCTTGATCATATGGCGCGCAGGCCCACTGGCTTTGCGCCTGGGTATCAAAGAAAGCGGCCTTTTGTTCACACATGGATAACATACATGGACTCCATTGGCTGGGGAGAATTTCAAACCCTCACCCAGCCGGAATTATGTTGAGTATGGATCAACCCTAGAACTCTGAGGAGAATGCGATCTCAGCTCCGATAATTGGGTCTATTTGTCTATCCGGGTTAATACCCCAGCTATTGTTTTGTGTAGGATTGTTCCAACCGACCACCCCTCTGTCTATGCAGGCGTAGTTGAACCATTTGCCGGGCTGCCAGTAAGAGAAGAGCGCGTGAAAGTTCAGACCTTCCAAAAGGTCCCAATCCGCGCCCATCTGCGCCTCCCATCCCAGGTTCATGTCCGGTATCGAAGGAGCGTTGGCCACTGAAGCGTAGTTCAGACTGTATTCGTCAGCGGTGGGAGTTATATTAGGTTTTATAAATCCCCAGCCGTACCCATGACTTGTCCTGTCGGCCCAAAGAAAAGAGCCAAAAAAGTTGAGATTCGCGGCCAATGAGTAATCGATTCTACCCGCGTACACAGCCGCCGCGTTTATATAACCGTTGCCATTGTGGTCAAATGCGTTTATGCCTGCGCCATACCCGTAACCCAGAAGATAGGAGTAAGGCCTGTGCATCTCGTGGGTTCCCTGGGGCGCGGCTTGACGAATTGGCTGCTTGTGTATTCTTACGCCATCGCGTCTGTCATGGCCGGGCATATAGCTATAAAAAAGCGATATCTTGGCAGGTCCCACAAAAGCGCCCAGCTCTGTCATGAAACGCCAGCTTTCAAAATACCTTGGGGCCAATACTTCACGGTTATTCAACGCCAGGCCCAGGCGATTAGAGGCCCTTTGGCGGGTGATGGTATGATTCCAATGGGCCAGTTCGGAATTAAAGAAGAACCTGCCATTGTTGTACTTCACGTACCCTGAACCGTGATATATGGACACGTCCATGGGTCGATAGTTCTTCTGGGTTACCCTGCCCCCTGGCGCTGGCGGCGGTGCCACGCCTGCAGCAAGATCCAACTGAGACTCGGGCCCAGCGTGCCATTTAGGATGAGAGATCCTGGCGCCCATATCCACCGGCCCTGCCCTGTATGTGAGAAATGTTCCCGCCACAAAACGTCTGATACCGTTCTTGTCATAAATGTTGTAATAAGGGCTTCCGTTCCCCTGCTGCCAGTAAGGCCTGAACCCGAAGCCAATCCTCATGGGACCGTAACTGGAGACAACAGCCACTCCCTCTGTGGTGGGGTTACCATCTCCATATTGGAGCCCGCACCCGAACCACATGGGTCTCTTGCCCATTACCAGAATTCCCCAGGGTGTCTGTGCGCTCAGCCACCACATGGTCCATTGACCGTCCGATGTGGCCACGTCCGTTCCAGGATGTGTATTTGCGAGGTAATCCGAGGCGTCGGGATCGCCATAATCTCCAAGCCTGTATTGGGCCCTGATCCTTATGGCCGGGTTCAATCTTATTTCAGGAAAGAAGTCCAGATTGAAGTACTGCCTGGATGCGTCGCTCCCGGCAACCAGGTTCCCAACCTGATCCCCTACCCAGCCGTTTAAGGCCGCATAGTTTAGAGCCGTGCCTGATC
>CAZFJT010000491.1:0-3321 GCA_964519135.1 uncultured Syntrophales bacterium
TTTAATGTTTAAAAATTTGATTCGATGATTTGTAACCATTATTCCTTCACCACCGCTTCCGTGGGACGGCTTTAGGACAAATTCGTTGTGGTCTTTCAATTTTTCGGGAAGACTCCCCACCTGCCCTTCCACTTCTATCAAAGTGTAAAGCTCCGGAACATTTATGGAGTGCGCGATAGCCAGCTTCTTTGTTTCAAGCTTGTCATCAACAAGGGGATACAATCTCCTGGGATTGTACTTAAGGGTGTAATCCGCGTTCCTTTTGTTGATGGCAAGGACACCCGCGCGTTTAAGGGCTTTAATGGATCCGAACATAGATCATCTCCGAGCAAGTTCCCGAAACCTGTACAGATCTATTAACCTGTAACCGGTGTACCTACCCATCAAAAGAGTGATGGCCAACGCGCACAGAAGTAGTTCAGGAAAGACAAACACAAGGTGACCAATAATTTGAATGTTCATCACAATGAACGCCAAACCAGCGGTCAGCACACTGCCAAGTCCGGAAATAACCGCCTCTTGCGCGCCCCTTTCTTCCCAGACTATGGACATCCTCTCAATGGTCATCGCGAGGATCACCATTGGAAAAAGAGCAACTGAAAGGCCGGTGTTACCCCCCATTGCATGTGTTATTACACTCAACAGGGCCATTATTCCGACAACGGAAATCAGAACAGCGGTCAATCTGGGAACCGCCAACAATTTCAACTTCTCCAAATAGAAACGTATGCCCAAGCCCATGGCCACAAGTAGAGAAAAGATCAATACGCCCCGCAAAAGACCTGTCTCTCTAAAGGCAAGACCTATGAGCACAGGCATGAAAGTCCCAAAGGTTTTGATTCCTATAACATTGCGCAGAAATATTAAAACCAAAGCCCCAATGGGCGCCAAAAGAATAACCCTGTACACCGCCTGGGTATTAACAGGAAGACTAAATAAAGAAAATCTATACAAGAACGGCTTTTCCGCCTGGGCCCTGCGTATTGCGGACGACAGACCTTCCTCTATATTGGGGCTCACTGAAACGACCACATTTAAATTGTCGCCTCCTTCGAGTTTTGCGACCTTTCTGGGGCCTTTCCACCAGGTGAGCCATTCATCCGGAATCTGACTGTCACAGGTTACAGGATGAAACGGAACCCATTTGTCCTCATTAAAGACCTCCAACCAATGCACAAGAGGGACCTTCTTGGAAAAATCCAGTTTATCCTCTTTGAGTCGCACTCCATTTATCACCCTCGCGCGCACGTTTTCATAGGCCAGCAACCTGACCGCGACTTTTAGCCTGTTCTCAACGGATGGGTCCGAATTAAGCAGGAGCTTCACATTAACATCATTGTCTCCTGCTTTTAGCCTCTCTAAAACAGCAGCGGCCATAGTGGATGCGTCGGCTGATTTGGCCTTCATCTCATCCATCAAACTCTTGGCGGCTTCCAATCTTGGGCCCTCAAATTCGTGGGGCGTAAGCGCAGGCAACTTTATCTTTCTGTGAATCTCCGTGCCGCGCATCTTGCGTATGGTGGCCTGATAATATAGGCGCTGGGTCCCTCGGGCCTTTCGCGCGGACCAAATGGCCACCCTATTCCCGTTGTCCCGTGAAGTGGCCATGCCAAACTTACCGGATAGGAATTGTTCGTCCATTACCGCGTATTCCTCATTACCGGAAGGGATAAACAGAGCCAACTTCACCGGCTTACCATGGGTTTCGAATTTTAGCTTTGCCTCTACTTTCCAAACATGGGTCTTAGCATTCGGCGAGACAGGAAATCCCAAATAAACCGCCTTATACATAAACAGAGCCAGTCCTAATAAAGTGAGCGCGAACGCCAGGGAATAGAGATGAAGCTTGTTCACCGGTCGGTTTCCTCCTCGCATAAAGGCCTGCTCGTTCTTTTCAGAGACGGATCAACTACGAATCGACCTCGCATGTAGTTCCTACCTATTAGTAAATCGTATTTGAACCTGGATCGATCATACAAATTGACCTTTGTTTCCTTTAAAACGTCCCCTATGCACACCCTGAGTTTGATGACCGGTCTGATTTGACTTCTTCCCCTGTGGCGTTTGATCTTAGACATGCGAATCAATTCCTTTTCTATCACAACCGGCTTCTTCTTTTTATTGTCAATGGTAAACCTTATCCATTTCTTCCCATCTCTTTCGAATTCCTCATATTCCTCCACATGCAGGGATGATGTGTCCGCGCCTGTGTCCAGTTTTGCATATAACTCTATAGAGCCCGGATAAATGCGAGCCTTCTCAATGTACCCGACCACCAATTTTTTAGAAGCCTCCACCATCTGCGCCAGAGCTCCTATTATTGTGATAATCAAAAACAACCTTAACAATATCCACATATGAAACTACCCCGGTGTTGAAATTAAAGGATCGTACACCTCAGCCTCAGAGTGGTCAAGACCAATTGGCGCCGCCAAAGGCGTTCCCAGGAGAATCATTGTCATAAATATATACATTTCTAGCTTATATGTGATATAATTAATTATCTACTTTAAAGTTTGGAGGCAAACCTTTGTCATCTTTTACTAAAGTAATCAAAGTTAAAAAAAGGATCAAGCTCAGGTCTATCCTAAATGATCTCTTATCAGAAATGACCGACGAGCGAATAATGATCGCATACGATCTAAATAAACTTCAACTGAGTAAAGTGTATTCAAGGCTATATCATCTGGGCCTGCTCTCAGAAGACGACTTGGAACGAAGAATAGAGCTCAGGGGAGAAATGGACATCTCCCACATACCTCTTGCCGAATTTCCCATAGAGACGGATCATTATTATTGTGAAACGTGCGGTTTCATGAGCAGGCGGCACTTTACCAAGTGTCCTGATTGCCAGGCTATAAATCTCCGTAGAATCACCGCTGAGAAAGGTTATGGACTGGTCCGATCAATGTCCCAATTCCAGCGAATCGTGGAGGCTTACGCGTCATCTGGCGCCTAGAAAGCAATGGTCAGTGCGCCGCGCCATTGCATTCAAACCCCAAACTTAATAATATAGATTGCTTAGGCTAAGAAGCAGCCTGCAACTGTTAAACTGAAAACTCACGGAGACTTTGATATGAGCGGCGCGCAAAAACATGAATCTATTGCCGAGCTAATGAATTGCCGGCCTTCTCCAAACCCGGGGGCAGGGTTAACCTTTGAGCGCGTCTTTTCAACGGCGGGCGCGGATCCTTTTGATTCGGTGGAATGGAATAGTAGAACCGCTTCAATTGTAAATGAAAGTGGTAATACCATATTCCGGCGTATGGATGTTGAAGCCCCGGAGCAATGGTCAGACCTTGCCGTGAATGTGGTGGCGAG
>CAZFJT010000492.1:0-2192 GCA_964519135.1 uncultured Syntrophales bacterium
CCCCTGGATCGGTGGGTTATTGTTTAGAATTAGACTCGGGACTTGCAAAGACAAAAGTGGTATACACCTCAGACTTTATTTCAATAGACAATGCTCCAGAATGTCTTCAAAGACCCGATATCCTTGTGATACAGGCCCATTGGCTCAATGAACCGACCAATAATAGGCCAAATCATATGAGTTTTCAAAACGCCATCCCATACATTAAAAAATGGCGGCCAAAGAGGTCTACTTATCTCATACATATTTCGGACGCGGATCAGATTCCAGGGGACCCGGCCAACACTTATATGAAGAAGTTTGCCCCTTTAAGCCCTTTGAGGGCGCCGGATTCCAATGAACCGTATCCGGTCCCATTGAATCAATCGGACTGGGAAAATTTGGCTGAAAGGATCCGCAAAGATTTTGCAATAGAATCGGAGATATTGATATCGTACGATGGATTAAGGGTTAAGATATAACACGGCGCTTGGGATTGATTCCTAAGCTCTTATGGGAACAAGCCCGAAGTATACTCCCTAATAAGATAATAAGATCAAGGCCGGCGTGAATATGATAAGCGCCCTTTAATGCTTTAAACGTAGTATTCGTTTCACCAACTGTCCAAAAACATGCGGCGAAACCGTATTTTCCGAATCCCCCCAAATGGAGTAACAATAATGGACGATGACCTGAAAAAGAAGACAGCCGAAACGGCAAAACTCTATTTCGACGGATATCATGGGGCAAGACCCTTTGACCTATGGAGGAGTTTCGATAAAGGACTGGCAAAGGATCTGTCGCTGTTTATAACAGGAAAGATGTATGCAAGGGAGAAGATACCCCACCAGACCAGGCAACTTATAACAGTGGCCGCGCTAACCTCCCTGGAAAGAAGGGAGGAATTGAAGCTTCATATATTTGCCGCATTGAATGTTGGATGCAAACCAGAGGATATCGCTGAGACCATCTTCCAGTGCGGAGTTTACGCTGGTATACCTGTTGTTAATACCGCGTTGAAAATACTGAAAGAGGCCCTGGAGGAACGTGGTGAATGGCCGCTTATCTCTGAAGAATGAATCGTCAGGGATTCTATGGGCTTTGTATCGCGAGCAACCATTACCGCTAAAACTTGAGTAATACTCGGTCCAAGGGTTTTTAAACTAATACTCATGTTAAATCAGTCATCAAGGGAGAATTCCACCTCATCGTCACCGCCTTGGGTTCCGTCCAAATCAACTTCCAGTTCTATACCGTCATCCACAACTTGACTGGCGGCCCTGGGAGCGGCTGAACCACCAGAGAAAAAGTCGTCAAAGTCAGCTATGGGAGTGAGGTAGTAGATTCCCAACTTATTCCTGGTTTGCTTCAAATCCCTTCTACACGCGGGACATTCCAGGTAGAAATCATGGGACACATAATCGCACTTCTCACATTTCAATTTGGGCCTCCAAGTCTGGACATATACTGTTATCTCGGTTAATAGAATAGCATGAACATCCTGAATAATCAAGATATACGCCACGAAAGGAAAGATGATCGGCGCTTGTTCTTCCCGGCAAAGATAATAACGCTCGCAATTATTGCCTGCTGGCTGATTTCCTGCGCAAGTGTTCCTCATACTGGGAGAAGGCAGTTCAATATCGTTTCTGATGAGAAACTGGAAAAACTTTCTGCAAAGGCTTTTAAGGAGATATCAAAGAAGTCGAGCCCTTATAAGGATGAGAGGGCAAGGGAAATCCTTGAAAGGGTCACTAAAAGAATAGCCAACGCGGCGGAAAGCATTGATAATCCTGACTTCAATTGGGAATGTAAATTACTGGATGAAGATACTCCAAACGCTTTTTGTTTGCCAGGAGGTAAGATCGTAGTTTTCAAAGGTATGCTGAAATATGCAATGAATGAGGCTGGATTAGCTTCAGTGATAGGGCATGAGGTGGCCCACGCGGTAGCGCGTCATGGAGGGGAAAGGCTGTCCCAGAATTTGGCCTTAAAAGGCGCGTTGACACTAGGGGAGGGCGCGTTAATCGGGGAATCCGGGAAATTGAGCCGTAAGGGTGAACTATTACTCGGCGCGTTGGGCATGGGCGCAACTATAGGCGTTTTACTCCCTTATAGTCGACTCCATGAACACGAGGCCGATAAGATTGGTCAGGTGTATATGGCCAAGGCCGGATATGACCCTGAGGAATCTGTTAAGGTGTGGGAACGAT
>CAZFJT010000492.1:2202-3317 GCA_964519135.1 uncultured Syntrophales bacterium
CAAGAAAGCAGCCAAACCTCCGATTCCTCCTTGGCTTTCCACCCATCCACCGGATGAGGAAAGAATAGAAAAACTAAAAGAAAATTTGTCAGTATCCAAAAAATATTACCAGGAAGCTCATCCAAAATATGGCAAGGGAGTTATGTTGTAGTAGACTTGGATCTTTACAGTGTGGCGCAGGCTTATCAGCGGACTATAGAGGATTACTATGGCTGGGGAAGCAAGTATCAGGACATTTATAGCCATCGAAATTCCTGAAGATGTAAAAACCTTCATCAATGAGAATACGAGATCCCTCAGGTTATGCAAGACAAGGGTGAAATGGACCAAAACACAGTCAATGCATTTGACCCTTAAATTCCTTGGTGAAGTTGAACCAGGAAAAATCAATGATATCGAAAGCGTTTGTAATCCCATATTTTGTTCGTTTGCCAAAGTTAAGTTAAAGGTACAAGGTCTTGGGGCCTTTCCAAGTTTGGGGAAACCTCGGGTAATCTGGGCAGGTTTCAGTAATGACGATGGCGTCTTGGAGAAACTGGTTTCTGGTCTTGAGCAGGGTCTTGCCGAAATTGGATTTCCTCAGGAGAAAAGAGCCTTTAAACCCCATTTAACAATTGGCAGGATCAAGGGGCGTCTTGAGGGAAGGGAATTGATTGAAGCTGTAAGGGATGGTATGGACTTGGAAGGCCCAGAATTTGTAGTTGAAAAAGCAGCGCTTTTTAAGAGTGACCTAAAACCTTCAGGTCCGGTTTACACAGTTTTGAGGGAGTTTCATTTTCGCGTATGACTTTATGGCGCGTTCCAAGTATGGAATACCTTGTTTAGATTGGTAATTCATATCTTAAGCTTTATGAAGCAAGCCCATGCCCACCTCACTATATGTAAAAATAATAGCCTTGATATTCATAATGATGAGTTTTGTCGCCACTGATTTTGTAATTTGTGAGCCGTGGGAAATAAATCGCTCGCGCAACGATCCATTAAATGTTCCGGATAGGACGTTTCCTAACGATCCATGTCTGCCAAAGGGATCTCAAGACTGGAAAGAGGCCTTTCAATCCGGAATATATAGGCAAGACCCCGGTGGGTACATTGATCTAAGGCTTGTCATAGAT
>CAZFJT010000493.1:0-3317 GCA_964519135.1 uncultured Syntrophales bacterium
ACCGATTATGTCAATGAACGGATCGTCCCCTACAGCAGAGAGTTTTAGCAAAATAACCGACCAGATTATCCGCGCCTGACACTTCACAAAACATTATACGGCGCTTATATGTACTATCCCATGTTTGGGTTTTTTAGACTAAGCATGATATCGACATCAGGAGATAAAATATGACCACAACCAGAATAGCTGTTCCATCAAACGCTCCGGGCGGCCTTGAAGCAATGAGGTCCGGACACTTCGGACATTGTGATTGTTTTACACTTGTAGACATTGAGAACGGCTCTATCAAGGAAGTTTCCATAGCCCATAACCCACCCCATCAGCAGGGCGGCTGCCAGGCGCCGGTAAACCTTCTCCAGCAACTTAGCGCAAACGCACTTATTGTGGGTGGGATTGGAATGCGCCCATTGATGGGATTCAAACAAGTGGGCATAGATGTGTATTTCGGACCTGAAGGCCCAACAGTTCAATCGGTGTTGGACCTATATCTCAATGGCAGGCTTCAACCGATTGCCGAGAATCAGGTGTGCGGAGGCGCTGGGGCCCATTCTTAATGATTACGGGCGGAACGATCATGTCGTTTACGCGCCGCATACTTATCCAAAAAGGAGGCGACATAATGAAAATAGCAATAACTTCCACTGGCCCTACCATGGAAAGCCAGATAGATCCTCGTTTTGGTAGAGCCGCATATATTCTGATCACTGATGAGCAAGGCAATCTGGTGGAAGCCATTGACAACTCTGAAAACGTAAACTCCATGCGCGGCGCGGGTATACAGGCGTCAAAAACACTGGCCGACAAAGGGGTTCAAACCCTGCTGACAGGACATTGCGGACCTAATGCGGCCACTACCCTCAACGCGGCCGGTATTCGCATAGGCGTAGACCAGACCGGAACCGCTAAAGATGCTTTGCAAAGACTTTCCAACGGTGAGATTAAGTTCACTGATAAACCTAACGTTGATGGACACTGGTGATATCAGGGAGCGTTGATTGACTGCAAAGCTCTAAGGTGAGGATATAAAGAGAATCTCTTTTAAATGGAGCGCGGTTCCTCCATTGGACTGTCACAAGCTCAGACTGTGGAGACCCTGCGCTCGAATTTTTTATAAAACGCCTGTTTTCGCGTTTTAAAAGGACGTGGACACATATGATTATAAGTATTGCCAGCGGAAAGGGAGGAACAGGAAAGACCAGCGTTGCAACCAGCCTAGCGTTCGTCCTCAATGAAAAGGCTCAGATACTTGATTGTGATGTGGAGGAACCAAACTGCCACTTGCTTTTAAGGCCTGAAATAGAAACTTCCACTGAAGCGGCCCTACCCGTTCCTTCTGTGGACAAGAGTAAATGCAACGCGTGCGGTGTTTGCGGAGATATCTGTCAATTCAGCGCGATTGTGGTAATTGGCGATGAAGCGCTTACTTTTCCTGAGATGTGTCATGGATGCGGCGGATGCGCGTTGTTTTGTCCGGAAAACGCGATAACAGAGGTTGATAGAATCCTTGGGGTTGTTGAAACCGGCCGCTCTGGAGACCTGGAATTTGTCCACGGCAGACTCAGGGTTGGCGAGGCAATGTCCCCTCCTCTGATTAAAGCCGTTAAAGATAAGATAAACAAAGATAAGATAGTAATTATCGACTCTCCACCAGGAGCGTCATGCCCGGTAATAGGCTCTGTTAAAGACACCGACTTCATAGCCCTTGTAACAGAACCCACACCTTTCGGACTCAATGATCTGGAAATTGCGGTCAGCGCAATCAAACCATTGGGTATACCAATGGGAGTAATCATAAACAGGTCGGATATCGGTAACAATGCTGTTAAGGACTTCTGCGCGCAACAAGAATTGCCTGTTATTATGGAGATCCCCCACAGCGATACCATAGCCAGAGGTTACGCGGCCGGCAAATTACTTGTGGAGGCTGATCCTTCTTTGAAGAAGGAGTTCCTTGATCTATATGATCGCATGGACGCTCAAATAAATCGCGGCGATTTAAGCGCCCTTGGAGGCGCCCTATGAAAGAAATTGTAATCATAAGCGGTAAAGGCGGAACAGGAAAGACATCTATAACAGGCTGCTTTGGGTACTTGGCCTCTAACCACACCCTGGTGGATTGTGACGTGGACGCGGCTGACCTGCATCTGCTCACCCAGCCTCATAAGACCCATGAAGAGGAATTCATGGGAGGCGCCAAAGCTGTTATAAACAGTGATTTATGCGTTCAGTGCGGCGAGTGCGCTGATGTTTGCCGGTTTGACGCTATCAGGGACGATTTCACTGTGGATCATGTATCATGTGAGGGTTGCGGGGTTTGTTTCCATATATGCCCTGAAAAAGCCATTACAATGAAGCCGATGGTTTGCGGTAAATGGTATATTTCCGACAGCTCTTTTGGCCCCATGGTACACGCCGATCTATTGCCAGGCGAGGAGAATTCGGGCAAACTCGTGGCCCTGGTGAGAAATCAGGCAAAGGTATTGTCAAAGAAACTGGGCAAAAACCTCATAATTACTGACGGCGCCCCTGGTGTGGGGTGTCCGGTGATCTCTTCGGTTACAGGAGCGGATCAGGTCATTGTTGTTACCGAACCTACACTGTCGGGTATCCATGACATGGAGCGGGCCCTGGAGCTTGTACTGGGATTCAACATCCCGGCTAGTGTGATCATCAATAAATGGGACATACATGAAGAAAACTCCATGCAAATCGAATCAAAGTGTTCAAAAATGGGTATCCCTGTAATCGGAAAAATCCCCTATGACAAGTCAGTCACAGAAGCTATGGTCAATGGAAAAACAGTGGTTCAAAATGGAGATTCTCCTGCGTCCAAAGCAATAAGGGAGATCTGGAAATCAATAGAGAAAGAAATCCAGGATAGCGCGGAGTAAAAAAATGTCTCAAGACCATATAACCGTTCAGGTAAAGGATGCCTTGACCAGAGTTATAGACCCTGAAACAGGCCTTAGTGTTGACAGAATGGACCTTATCCATGACTTGGTGGTGGATCCCCAAGGCAAGGTGAGTTGCGTATTCAGGCCTTCATCTCCCGTTTGCCCGGCCGCGTACTCCATTGCCAATAACATAAAAAAAGGCGTAGAATCAGTTGAAGGTGTCACGTCATTTTTCTTGAAGGTTGAGAATTACCAAAAAGCCGATCATTTGGAAAGTGTTATCAACAAAACCTCATAGAAGGTTTTACAAGAATGAGAAAGGGAGAGGCCAATGCCAATATATGAATACACATGCTCTGACTGTGGAAGATTGAACGAATTCATCATCAATATCGGAAGGAACTCCGATCTATTGAAGTG
>CAZFJT010000494.1:0-3314 GCA_964519135.1 uncultured Syntrophales bacterium
CGGCCTCGCATGAACGCCAGCGGAATGACCTCGATGAGATCATTGACCATGAAGTACTATGTGGGTTCCCAGGAACCTGGAGCAAAAGTGGCGTTTTCATCTGTGGAACCCAAGGAAAAAGAACGCTTGATAGCAATTACCAACGCTATGTGGATGCAAAGGCACTCTAGGGGCGCGGGCGCGATATTCAGGGGAAAGCAGATCTATCCCATGGTAAACGGCATGGCCACTTTGATTATTTATAAGGACGGCTCAGTGGATATCAGGGAGTGGTCTCCGGATATACCCGCGCGATTGGTTCAGGACGCGAGGCAGTTGAGGCACCTCATAGTTAAAGAAGGCATGGTGGTAAAGAGAATCCTCAAAGAAGGTAAAATGGAAGACTCTGAAATAGGCTTAGGATTTCTCTTAGCCCACGGTGGACGAAACGTGGATGGGAAACACAAGTGGTTCGTAGCCCATAGAAGCGCCTTTGGAATAAGGCCTGACGGCGCCCTTGTATTTGCCGTGGGTCATCATGTGGGAAGTAAGGATCTGGCCAAAGCCCTGGTGCTGGCTGGCTGCGTTAGAGGTATGCATGGGGACGCCAACCCCCATAATATTGTTGGGAACATTTATCTAAGGGACTCCAACGGCAGGTTCGTAAAGAAGGTTAAGCTCTCTCCTGAACAGAGCAAATACAGCCTCAGAAGATATGATGATGGATATACAAAGGATTTTTTTGGTTTCTTCCTCAAGCCCCAAGCGTGCAATAAGACAAGATTTAGTAAGAACTGAAAATGGCGCCCTATAGCCCTAGAATAAAACATATTCTAATAGTACTCTTGGTCGCGTTTCCTTTTGCCCAGAAAGGCTTTTGCCAAGACGTCAATCCTTCGTCCGCCCAGGCAAGGGCCCTTACAACCGCAGCAATTGTAGCCGCAAACAATGGCCAGGTAAATCAGGCCTTGGAAATCTTCAATAAGATCATCAACAGTGGCCAGGATCAGCCCAGAGCAAGGTACAATCGCGGAAAACTGCTATTCTTATTGGGAAAGAATAAGCAGGCTATAAAGGACTTCACCATAGCTGCGAAATCGGAGGATTTCGAGCCTCAGGCTCTGGGTATGCGCGCACGAGCATTTCTTAAGGAAGGTTCTAGAGACCAGGCGTTCAAAGATTTGACAAAAGCTCTAAAAAAGGACCCTGATGATAATCACATCAGATTTGAAAGGATTAGACTTTATTTAGAGCTCGGGCAGCCTGAAATTGCCTTGTCCGATCTTGATGAATTCTTGAAACGAAACCGGGGTTCAATATCAGGCTTGGGATGCAGAGGTGTCCTTTTGCGCCGACTTGGTAAATACAGATCCGCTAAAAGGGACTTCTTACGGATACTTTCCATAGATAAGCATAATGTGGACGCAATGAGACATATGGCCTACATTTCTATCCAACTTGGGCGCAATGGAGAAGCCTCTAAATGGCTTAAGGCAGCTCTGGAACACGAAAACCGCGAACTTTACAAACAGAGAATCATCAATGAAATAAAACACATTACCGATTCCGACAGTAACAGAACCCGCCAGACCATATCCAGCAGATAGAATTCCATTAAATTTTCCATATAGCCTAGAATTTTTCATCTTTTTCTTGTTGACCGATCGGCCAACCTATAATAGACTTCATCAGCTTCCTTAAGAAGACAAATCAAAACAAATAAATTCGCTAAAGAGTCACATTATACATGAAAGGAGGAGCGCACGTGAAATCGCTGGTCTGTCTAAAACAGGTTCCTGACACCGAGACCCAGATCAAGGTGAATCCTGATGGTACAGGGATAGTAACTGACGGCGTTAAATACATTATCAATCCCTATGACGAGTTCAGTGTAGAAGAGGCCTTGAAGCTCAAAGAAAAGTTTAAAGAAGGAGAAGTGGTGATTTTGAGCGTAGGTCCCGATAGATGCACGGAAGCAATACGCACGGCCCTTGCCATGGGGGCGGATCGTGGGGCCCATGTCAATGATGATTCAGTCAATTCCGGTGACCCCTACATGATTGCTGAGACTTTAGCGGCTGCCTCAAAGGATATCGAGTATGACATAATCTTTTGCGGCCATAGGGCTATTGACGACGATTTCTGCGAATCCGGGGCAATTTTGGCGGAGATGCTTGGGCTTCCTCAGATAACATTTGTTACAAAAGTTGACATATCTGAAGATAAAAAGACCGGAACCTTTGAGAGAGACGTTGAGGGCGGAAAGGAAATAGTTGAAGCCCCCCTGCCCTGCGTTGTAACTTCACAGAAGGGCCTCAATGAACCCAGATACGCTTCATTGCCTGGTATCATGAAGGCAAAGAAGAAAAAAATCGACGTAAAAACATGCGCGGACCTGGGTATAACACCTGAGGCGAAACTGCAACCTGGCCAATATAGCATGCCTCCTGAAAGGCAGGCGGGCAAATTATTTCAAGATATGGAACCCGCAGACGCGGCCAAAGAAGTGGTCGCGGCCCTTCGCAATGAAGCAAAGGTCATCTGACACCGTTTGTTAGCTTGTTTCAACTGATATGGAGGAAAGAAACCAATGGCTAAGGTATTGATATACGGAGAGATTAAAGCAGGGAAATTAAAGAAGACAGCCTTTGAGTTGGCAAGCCAGGGACGCAAGCTTGCAGACTCTCTTGGCGGAGATTTGGCGGCTGTTTTATTAGGTTCCCAGGCCGAGCAGTTTGCCGGCGATCTGGGTAAATATGGTGTTGATACGGTTTATGTCATAGATTCAGCGGACATGGACACATACAACACAGAATATTACGCCCAGGCTTTGGAGAAAATCGCTAAGGACGCCAACCCTGACATCATTCTATTGGGCCACACAATGCAGGGCAAGGATCTTGCCCCAAGGCTCGCGGCCAAGCTTGGAGTGGCGGCAATATCCGATTGTGTAGGCTTCGAACTGGATGGGGAAAAGTTGATTGGAAATCGACCCATGTACGCAGGCAAATGCAACGCGCAGTGGAGGGCGACCAGCAGCCCTCAAATAGCGACCGCCAGGCCAAACGTGCTTGACGCGGAGGAAAACCCTAAAGCAGGCGCGGTGGAAAAAGTCGAATTCAGCCCTGATACATCCAAAGCCACTTACACAACAAAGGAATTGAACCTCGACACCAGTGGCAAGGTGGACCTTACTGAAGCCGAAATAATAGTATCCGGCGGCAGAGGAATGGGTGGAGAAGATTACTCGTTACTTGAGGAGATGGCCTCAATATTCGGACCCACAGCTACTGTAGGAGCTTCCAGAGCCGCAGTTGACGCAGGATGGCGCCCCC
>CAZFJT010000495.1:0-3314 GCA_964519135.1 uncultured Syntrophales bacterium
ACCTGTAACAACACCAATGGCAAAATTGATTAGGAACAGTTTCCCCCAAAACTTTGCCATCCTCTTGTACTCTTCATCTCCTGTTCTTACCCATTGGGTTTCCATGATTGCAATCAACAATACCAAACCCAGAGTCAAAGGTACGAACAGAAAATGGAATAAGGTGGCCACAGCGAATTGCAGCCTGGAAAGAAAAAGAACGTCCATGTGCTCTTATCCCCTTTCTTTACATGTGGAAATACAGGATATGAAATCCCGGAAGTTGTTGGGCGCGTGGGGATCGCACTATTAATTTTTGTTTATTACATTGAATCAATCTTTGGAGGCACAACCGCCACATCCCCACGTTCTAATCGTCAAATGCGTCTGCGCTCTGCAATGAATATGAGTATCAGTTCATCAGCCGTGGCGACCGGTCCAATCCGCTGAAGAAATACTAATCTATTTCAGCTACTTTCCATCTGCTGGAGAGCCGCTTTGGCCGCATATCCAACGGTTTCTTCAATATGCTTATTACCTCTGTATAATTTGACCATTGAATCGTCGGTTTCAAGGTCCTTGAGACCATCAATTAAATTTACAGCCGATAAATTGCCCGCTGCCTTGATAGCGTAATAACGAATATATGGATCAGGGCTGACAATATATTTACCGAGATGATCTTTGGCGTTTTTCATTAGTTCAGGCCTTGTTTCGGATAGTCTCGCCACTCCCCTCAGTAAACCTGTCTGTAGGGCTTCGTACTCTAGAAAATTGCCCTCTTCGTCCAAATAGGAGATCAATATGCTGGAATACTCCAGAGCAAGACTCTTGTTCCTTGCCATCACCTCTGCCATGGATTCGGGAATTCCCCAACCAATTCCCCCTGACTCATCATTGAGCATCCACATGAATCTGCGCATCACTATCCTGGCGGACTCCATGTCCTCTTTGGCCATCTGGTCCACAACCAGTCCTATAGTCTCAACTGTCCTGTGAAAGACAACCTGATCCCCTTTATACAAAAAAGAGATCAGAGGGTTGATGGCCTTTTTAACCGGGTATTCCAATATCCTTGACTTTTTGCTCTCAAAATCATCAGCATGAAGGATCTTGTTTATTTGTCTCTTTAAATCCCTGAAGCTTTCTCCAGTTTTTGAGTCTCGGTGTTGGTCTTTAGATTCCTTCATTTATAATATCCTGAGAACATTGGCCGGATCATTAAAGATCTTGAGGTATTACTTAATTGTACTGGCCCCAAATATTCCATGGCCCGGAATAATTTAAATTCCGGGCGCGTATTCCGGTTAAACTTCAGCTTTGACAGCCTCACCAACTGTTTTTCCAAGTTCCAAACAATCCTTCAAGCCTTCATGGGTTGGAACGTACTGAATTTTGACCCCTGGACTGACCACATTGAACTTCATATCTTCAAGGGCCTGGGTCATTATTTTCACTGACTCACCACTCCAACCGTAAGATCCAAAGGCCGCGCCGATCTTGCCGGTGGGTTTGAGGCCCTTCATGTAATGGAGCATATCCGCCATTTTTGGCAACATTCCATTATTCAGGGTGGGAGAACCCACCACAACCGCTTTCGCGTCAAGGACCTCGGTCATGATGTCACTTCTGTGATTTACGCTCAGGTCCATCATCTTAACACTCAGGCCTGATTCAATGAGACCGTCAGCTACAGCCTTTGCCATTGTCTCGGTGCTATGCCACATAGTGTCGTAGATCAAGACCGCTTTTCGAACTGCTATTTGCTTACTCCAACGATCGTACGCCTCGACTATCTGAAGAGGGTTGTCCCGCCACATAAGGCCATGGTCAGGCAGGATCATCTTTATATCAAGGCCCATTTCCTGCACAGAGCCCAAAAGCTTCTGTATAAGCTGTGAGTACGGAGTAAGTATGTTAGCGAAATACTTGGCCGCGTGCTTCATAAGCTCGGACGAGTCCACCTGATCATTGAACCTCTCGCTTGTGGCCCAGTGTTGACCGAAACCGTCGCTGGCTATGAGTATCGCGTCCTCTTTTAAATAGGAAAACATGGAGTCAGGCCAGTGGACCATTCTTGTCTCTATAAAATGGACCGTCCTGTTTCCAAGGCTGATTTCATCGCCTGTGTTGACCACTTCATAGGGCCAATCCTCTCTGTGATAATGATCCAACAAAGCCTTTTTTCCCATTTTTGAGCAGAATATCTTCTCAGGTTGGATCTTATCGACCGTCTCCACTATCGCGCCCGAATGGTCGGGCTCCACATGATTTATGATCAAATAATCGATCTTTGACGGGTCCACCACCTTATAGATGTTATGGAGCATATCCATAAAGAATGGCTTTTTAACGGTGTCAAAGAGCGCAATCTTGTCATCCATCGCTAGAAATGAATTGTAAGTTGTGCCCTTGTACGTGGAATATCCATGAAAATCCCTAATATTCCAGTCCACCGCCCCTACCCAATATAAGTCCTTAGCGACCTCTACCTTGGTCCGCAATTTTAAGTTCCTCCATTTATCTCTTATTAACGGCTTATGTCCTAAGCCAAAAATAACTTCAGATTTCTTTAGGAAAGATCCGGGTGGAATTCTTGAGATAAAAGCCCCTCCCATTTCTCCCTTAAGAAATCTGAGTTTTCTTTAATGAAAGCCTTTTAAAAGATTACTATTCCCAGAATAAGCGGGGAAGGATTGTTTACTTATTCATGGGACCTTTCTATGAGGGAGAAAAACTCCCTTTGTCCGCGCCGCACACCGGACATACCCAATCATCGGGCACTGACTCAAAAGGTGTTCCAGGCGCAACACCGTTGTCAGGATCACCCACTTCAGGGTCATAAACATAACCGCATACTTCACATGTGTAACTCTGCATTTTATTACTTCCTTTCAATGATTATTTGCGTCCTTTTTAAAGACGCTTTATTCAAAGGACATCATTAACCGAGCGATAAGCCTTGTTACATGTCCTTATTGACTCTGGTCCCTATTTCCCTTCCATAATCCTGGGCCATTTGCATTCCTCCACCCAGGGAAGCCGACTTGAGCCTCAAAGGGGCCCCAACCATCGACATCTTCAATATATTTTCCATGGTTTCATAAATTCTATCCGCAGCCTCTCCACTCCAACCAAAAGCTCCGAAAGCTCCGCCCACCTTGCCATCCAGATTTAGTTTGCTGGCTAGAAACAGCAGTGTCTTCATGGGTCCCATCATTTCTCCATGGTATGTGGCTGAACCGAACACATAAGCGTCAAAGTCAGCCAAGTCCTCTTCTTTCTTTACTTCATCAGCGTTTTTTGTCACCACCTCGCACCCGGTGAATCTTAGT
>CAZFJT010000496.1:0-3303 GCA_964519135.1 uncultured Syntrophales bacterium
AAGGTAGGCACAAAGAGCCAGTAATTGTGGAAAGGTTTTTATAAGCCATTTCGCGATTAATTTTGAGAACTTGTATAAGATGAGAGAGACAAATGTCAAACCATTCTAAAGATGGATTAGGGCAGGCCGATCCGGGACGATCTCCTGAACCACCGGAGAAAGAAACCGAGCAAGTACTCATAGAGGACAATCTATCAATGCTGGAGAGCCTGCGTGAGGAGGCCAAGCAGGGCGGAGGGTCGGCGCAAAATGAAAGACAGCATGCCAGAGGAAAACTCACCGCGAGAGAACGGTTGAACCTTCTTCTTGATGCGGGTTCGTTTGAGGAATTCGATATCCTAAAGACAGGAAGAGGAGGATACCTCAGCCAAGACAAACAATACTTAAGTGACGGTGTGATCACTGGCCACGGCGCCATAGACGGTAGAGAAGTGTTCGTATTCAGTCAGGACTTTACTATTGTAGGCGGATCTCTGGGTGAGGCCCACTCGGAAAAGATCAGCAAAGTCATGGATCACGCCGTCAGGACCGGCGCCCCGTTTATAGGGCTCAACGATTCAGGCGGGGCTCGTATTCAAGAGGGAGTGGACGCTCTTGCCGCGTATGGACAGATCTTCAACCGCAACGTGGCCGCGAGCGGCGTCATACCTCAGATCTCGTGCATGATGGGACCTTGCGCGGGTGGAGCAGTCTACAGCCCTGCCATGACGGACTTCACTTTCATGGTGGAGCATACGTCTAATATGTTTGTTACAGGCCCGAGCGTAGTAAAGACAGTGATTCATCAGGACATCACTTCCAACGATCTAGGCGGGCCGGGAGTTCATTCCGAAAAAAGCGGGGTAGCCCATTTCGTGCTCCCCAATGACATTCTCTGCCTTAGGGAAGTGCGCCGACTCATAAACTTTCTACCCTCCAACAACAAACAGAAACCGCCCTTTTTGGATTTGCGGGATCCCCCAAATCGAACCGACCCTGCATTGGACCATCTGGTTCCTGACAATCCCAACCAACCATATGACATGCGTATCCTCATACACAGCATACTGGACGGCGCGGAGTTCATGGAAGTGCAGAGTCGGTATGCACGCAACCTTATTGTTGGATTCGGGCGCCTTGGAGGCGAAACCATAGGTTTGGTGGCCAACCAACCTGCTGCGCTGGCCGGTGTGCTGGATAACAACGCATCCGTTAAAGGCGCGCGGTTTGTGAGATTTTGTGACGCCTTCAATATCCCCATTGTCTGTCTTGTGGACGTTCCCGGATTTATGCCGGGTCCTGAACAGGAGCATGGAGGGATCATACGGCATGGCGCTAAGCTCCTCTATGCCTTCATCGAAGCAACGACGCCTCGAATCACGGTAATCTTGCGAAAGGCGTACGGAGGGGCGTATATCGTTATGAATTCCAAACACATCGGCGCGGACATCAATTACGCGTGGCCCACCGCTGAGATTGCGGTCCTTGGTCCAAGAGGCGCTGCAGAGGTAATTTACCGGAAAGAGATACAGTCTTCTCTTGATCCGGAAGCCATTCTGCTGGAAAAAGAGGCTTCCTACAGGAAAGCCTTTATGAATCCCCTCCTGGCCGCCAAGAGAGGTTACATTGACGACATAATCTTCCCTCGCGAAACAAGGGGCCGGCTAATCCGAAGTCTCCAGTTCCTTGAGAGTAAGAGAACCGCGAGACCTGATCGCAAACACGGTAACATACCGCTGTGAGGTACGAGGATGTTCGACAAAATCTTGATTGCCAATAGAGGAGAAATTGCCGTCCGCATCATGAAAACGTGCAAACGCATGGGCATTGGCGTGGTCGCTGTTTACTCGGAAGCCGATGCTCGATCTCCGCATGTGCGGGAGGCCGACGAGAGTGTGTTTATTGGAGCGTCCCCTGCCGGTGAATCTTATTTGGCAAAGGAAAAACTGATCGCAGTGGCAAAGTCGCATGGTTGCCAAGCGATACATCCTGGGTACGGCTTTCTATCCGAAAATGCAGATTTTGCTCGTATGGTGGCTGATGAAGGCCTGATTTTCATTGGGCCCCCAGCGTCAGCGATCAGCCTTCTTGGTGACAAGGTAGCTTCCAAGGCTTTGGCCATAAAAGCCGGTTTACCGATAGTCCCTGGGTACAACAAGCCTATCCAAGAAGTGGAACAAGCTTTGTCCATCGCTGAGGAAATGGGGTTCCCGCTTCTGTTGAAACCGGCCGCGGGCGGCGGTGGCCGTGGCATGCGAATCATATCCGGCCGGGGTGATTTCGTTTCAGCGCTTTCGGAGTGTCGGGAAGAGACGAGAAAGGCTTTTGGAGATGACCGGATATTCATTGAGAAATTCATTTCCAAGCCGCGACACATTGAAATCCAGATCATGGCCGATCGGCACGGCCGCGTAATCTACCTACCTGAAAGGGATTGCACTATTCAACGTCGCTACCAGAAGGTGATTGAGGAAACGCCGTCTCCTGCTGTGGACGAATCATTACGCGAGAGTATGGGCCTTATGGCTTGCGCCCTTGCCAAGGAAGCCGAGTACACCAACGCGGGAACAGTGGAATTCATTATGGACCAGGAATGCAATTTCTACTTCCTGGAGATGAACACCCGCCTTCAGGTGGAGCATCCGATCACCGAATTGGTGACTTCCATAGACTTGGTGGAACTTCAGCTCAGGGTAGCCGCAGGGGAGCCCTTGCCCATGAAACAGCACGAAGTGCAAACAAAGGGATGGGCCATAGAGGCGCGCATCTGCGCTGAAGACCCAGAGCGTGGTTTTTTCCCCACTACCGGCATTATAACCAGGTATGCGGCGCCAAAGGGAAATGGTGTCCGCGTTGACGCAGGAGTGGGGCCTGGGAGCGTAATCGGCATCTATTACGACTCTCTTCTGGCAAAAGTATCCGCATGGGGTCAAGACCGTGAAGAGGCGAGAAGAACTCTTGTGAGGGCTCTAAATGGGTACCATATTGAAGGCGTTATAACAAATGTTGATTTTGCGAATGCGCTCCTGAACCATCCTTTGTTTGCCAATGGAGATTTTGCCACGGATTTTATCGAGACCAACTTTCAGGACGGCAAGAGTAACAGTGAGCCCCCCATAGAAAGACTTCATCGTATGGCCATAGCCTCAGCCCTGGTCTATCACACACGCCGGGGTCTCGTTAGAGAGTCACTGAAACCGATGACCCCCCTGGTTGGAAGCCTTTCCCAAGCCGCGGAATCACGGGAATATTTTGTTAAGGTGGATCAAAACATATTCAATCTTCGTCTTGAGGGCGATCAGCTCTCCAGGCTCTGGAATATAT
>CAZFJT010000497.1:0-3301 GCA_964519135.1 uncultured Syntrophales bacterium
CCTAAGATTCTGCTGCTGGACGAGCCGTCCATGGGGCTCAGCCCGTTAATGGTCAAAGAGATTTTCAAGGTAATTAAGACCATAAATGAAAAAGAGGGTGTATCAATCCTCTTGGTGGAACAAAACGCCAGGATAGCGCTAGGTATCTCAGAGCACGGATACGTTATGGAAAACGGAAGGATAGTTCTGGATGGACCATCCAAGACTCTCGTGGAAAACGCGGACATAAAAGAATTCTATCTGGGGCTGAGCGATAAGGGAAAGAGAAGAAGCTATCGCCACGTGAAACACTATAAGCGGCGCAAGAGATGGCTGGGTTAGAACGGCCTTATGGGTAAGGATTCAAATATTGAAGGCTTCGTCACTGTCCCACAGAAGAGAAGGCCGCTAACTTACCGGGTCACATGAATAAACTAAAGCATCGAAGGTCAATCCAACGAAGCTCCCATGGAATAAGATTATTTCAGGAAAGTCTTCTGCAGGGGATCATAGTTGGATTAGATTGCGTAACAGCAACGCCCGGCCTCCATTGTAGAGAAATGGCGAAAATGGACAAGCATTTGGAAAAAGCGGCCAAAAATAAGCCATAGCCGGTCACGGGGTAAGGAAGCCTAACTTGTAACTAAACAGGTAAAGGAAACGCGACTTTGTCAAACTGTGCAACGGTCAATAAAAACATTCTTAAGCGGGATTAACATGGGATTAACCGATTTCAGCCTTTATGATGTAATTTATAGAAACACGCGTCTTATGGGTCAAAAGCCAGCTTTGATCGATTCCAAAGGGACCGTTGATCACATGGGATTGCTCCGGGAAGTTGACAGCTTGGAAACAGGCCTACGTGCCCGGGGGATTGAAAAAGGAGACCGACTGGCCATTCTCGGCAAAAATTCTCGGGAATTCATAACAGTGTATCTAGCGGCCGCGAAGATCGGAGCAGTGGTTGTTCCGGTAAACTGGCGGCTCAACCCGGACGAGATAAGGCATATCATCCAAGATAGCTCACCTAAGGTCATCCTGGTGGGGGACGAGTTTTATGAGACTTTGGATGAGGTTTCAGGGAATTCAGGCGACCGGCTTGTGATTACCCTATATGGCGAGCGCCCGGAATGTCCGCGCTATATCGATCTCCTTGAAGACCCGATTCAAGTTTCCACTACGAATGTGTCCGATGATGAGCCATACATCATAATCTATACTGCCGCTGTGGACGGTATGGCCCGCGGCGCGACTCTAAGTCAGCGCAATTTGCTCATCACCTCATGGCAACTTGCCAACGTCTGGGGGCTATCCAGTACTGACGTGAACCTTAGCCTGCTTCCGCTTTTTCATATCTTCGGGGTTTTGCTGCTTTTCAGCGCGCTTTCAGTGGGCGGGGCAAATGTCATAATGCCCGGATTCGAACCTAGGGAGGCAGTGGATCTAATTGCCAAGCACAAAGTCACCATATTCGGGGATTTTCCACCCATACTACAGAATCTCCTGGAAAAGGCCGAGGGCCGAGAAGATCAATTGTCGAGCCTCAGGTGTGTTGTTGGCCTGGAACAACCGGATACGGTAACCAAATTGGAAAAGATAACGAAATCTACTTTTTGGTCGGTATATGGGCAGACGGAAACATCGGGCGTAATTACAACCGCTCCATATTTTGAGAAACAGGGCTCAGCTGGTAGACCCCTGCCGCTTGCCAGGGTTGAAATCGAAAACGATAGCGGAGGACTCCAGCCTGTTGGTGAGTCCGGCGAGATAGTGACTTGGGGACCATCTGTATTCAAGGGTTATTGGAATATGGAAGCCCAGACGCAGCGCACATTTCGTTTTGGGCGTCATCATACCGGAGACAAGGGCCGTTTGGACGAGGACGGGTTCCTCTTTTTTGAAGGACGAATGCCCGAGAAGGAACTTATCAAACCCGGCGGAGAGAATGTATATCCAGGAGAAGTAGAACGGGTGATTAATGAACACCCAGAGGTTTCGGAGTCCTGCGTGTTCGGAGTGCCTGACGACCAATGGGGTGAGGCCATAAAAGCGGTGTGTGCGCTTGAGCCGGGCGCCACTTTGACCGAAGCGGATCTGATAGAGTTCGTAGCCGCTCGCATTGCCAGATACAAGAAACCCAAGTACGTAATATTTGTTTCCAATCTTCCAAAAAATGATGACCACGCCCTAGACAGAGACAGTATCAAGGAAAAGTACAGAGACGCCTAGTATCCGTAGGAGACGCCTAGCGCCCGTGGGTGTCGATGCAGATCCATATTGTTCGGCTTGCAAAGAGGGTTGGTTCAACTCTGGTCAGACTTAACCAAATGGAGTGATAATATGAAATTTGAAGGCAGTGTTGTGTTGGTAACCGGTGGCGCCTCGGGCCTTGGTGAAGCCTGTGTGCGAAACGCCGTTGAACTTGGTGGAAAGGCCGCAATACTCGATTTTGCAGAGGAAAAAGGACAAAGCCTTGCCGCGGAATTGGGAGACAGCGTTCTATTCTGCAAGACCGATGTTACGGATGAAGCTTCAGTGCAAAGCGCAATCGATAAAACCATGGAAAAGTTCGGCGCATTGCACGTGGCGGTAAATTGCGCGGGTGTAAGCACACCAGGAAAAATCCTGGGGAAGAAAGGTCCCCTTCCAATGGACAGGTTCAAGCAGGTTGTGGATATCAACCTTTTTGGAACAGTGAACGTCATGAGGCTCGCGGCTGAAAAGATGACGCTCAATGAGGGCAATGAGGACGGGGAAAAAGGAGTGATCATCAACACCGCTTCAGTGGCCGCGTTCGAAGGTCAGATAGGTCAGGCGGCATATTCCGCTTCCAAGGCCGCTGTTGTGGGAATGACCCTCCCTGTGGCCCGGGAGTTTGCTGATTATGGACTGAGAGTGGTTGCAATTGCTCCAGGTCTATTTGAAACGCCCATGGCCGAGGGGCTGCCGCCGGCCGTTAAACAATCTCTTGAAGCCATGATCCCCTTTCCTAAACGATTCGGCAAGCCTGCCGAGTTCGCTTCAATGGTCAAGGAAATTGTGCAGAATCCATGCTTGAATGGAACTACCATAAGACTGGACTCAGCTATCCGTATGGGCGCGAAGTGATGGTAGTCGACCATTGTCTCATTCCGGATCTTTTTGCCGAAGCGTGATTTACCGCGGCCTGCATTCATGGGCGGGCTCATCTGATATCCGCGGGCAATATTATAGTGATTCTCGAAATAAAACACGGAATGAAATGAAATTTCATTCCGACCTCCCAGAGTCGGAAGCTCGATGGGGAGGTCCAGGAGGGGAGGTCCTCGGCGGACCGCCATGT
>CAZFJT010000498.1:0-3294 GCA_964519135.1 uncultured Syntrophales bacterium
AAAAAATCTCTAAATTAAGCCCACACAAAACTACTTTTTGTAAAAGCTGAATAGGCGCTTTGCTTTATACAGAATCTCTCTGGGAGCAGCCAAATTGACGGCTCAGGGCTCTACTTTTCATAGATGCGCCTCAAGCGTCTTTGAAAATACTCGCTTCTCTTTTTTCTGAACGCATTGTAGTCCTCAGGAGTAGGGAGTGAATTGTCATTGACCATTAACCAGAGCCTGGTAACTGTGACCTGTTCCAGTGTCCAGCCCAGTTTGATGCAAATTTCCTCCCCCTCTGAAAGTTCCCCCATCTCTTTTGAAAGTATTTCAGGGGTGGGAGCGCACATCCGATAAATTTCGTCTCTGTTCTTGTAGTCCCTTACCAGTTTTATTGGATCAATCCCCTTTTTTGCCGCGAGTTCGTTTATAGCCTGAAGCACTGAATAGAAGTCCCTCTTCATAAGAGGTATCCCATAGGAGATGATCTTCTTAGCTGTTTCTTTAAGGCCTAGTATCTTCTTTTTCTCAGCAGAAGTGAACGAGATCACATAGGGCAGAGAATTAATATTCTCCTGCGCGTCCCTAAGTTTGTGTACTTGTTCTTCCAGGAACAAAAGGCTTTCAAAAGGGCCTTTCCTGGCCTGCTTGATGAAAAAATCCAAAGACGGATGGCTCTTTAGAAGTGGTTTTGCCGCGTAATGATTCACCTCAGAGAGCTCTTCCTTTAAAAAGGCTTCTATAATGGCCTTGTTCTTTTGTTCTGTTAACCTTTGGGAGATCTCCTGGTCCGAGGGCTGAGCGCAAAACCCTTTACCTGAGAATAGAAATATCAGGACTAAGACTAACCAATATTTTACGGAAGTTTTCAGGTGATCCTCACTTTCAGCAAAGGCCCAATGTCTTATATCCACTGACATAGGGCCGGAGCTTATGACTGTCAATGCGTTTGGTAATTAATGGGGCCTGCCTGAGGCGATATTTTCTTATGGGTTACCATTAATCCTCTGCTTGAGATAGGACACCAGTTCATCAACTCCTTCACCTGTCTTCGCGGAAATAGGGAATATTTTCACATTACTGTTCATTGCTGTGACAGTGCTTTTCAATTTGTCCATATCAAAGTCAGTGTAAGGCAAAAGATCGATCTTGTTGAGGATCAATATTTCCGACTCAGTGAACATCAACGGGTATTTCAAGGGCTTATCGTGTCCTTCAGGAATAGAGAGTATCATTGCCTTGAGATTCTCGCCCAGGTTAAACTCCGCGGGGCAGACTAGATTCCCAACGTTCTCAATAATTATCAGCTTCTTTCCATCTAGGCCCAAGTTGTTCACAGCGGAAAAGATCATGTTGGCGTCCAGATGACAAGACCCGTCAGTGTTGATTTGCACAACGTCAACATTGGAGGCGCCAATCTTTTGAGCGTCCACATCAGACGCAATGTCACCTTCTATTACCCCGATTTTAATGTCTTTTGATAGGGCCTCGATTATTTTTAGTATGGAACTGGTCTTGCCCGCGCCAGGAGAGGACATTATATTAAGCACAAATACTCCCGCGTCATCAAATTTTTGTTTAAGACTCGAAGCAAGATTATCATTTACATTGAGTATATCTTCCTTAACGTTAATAGTTTTCACCGCCATTATTTTCTCCTTTTTCGCTTAAGAATCTTCTTTCGGTTATTTTCAGCCGCCTTGACAGCGGCTATGGTGTCATGTCTTCTAACATAGGCCACGTATGCGCAATCCTTGGGGAGCCAGCTCAAAACCCTTACCAAATCAGGAGTGAGGCTCATGCAATCAGGGGTCTTATCATGCCTTTTATCATATACTCTGCAGAGCTTGGTCTCAGGATCCAGGTGTTCACAAGGAATCTCAGTGTAGATAATCTTTCCTTGACCCAGGTCGAGCTTTTCGTAGCAACATTTGCCGCACCTATTACAGATGGACTCCCATTCGTCATCAGTCATTTGAAATCATGTCTCCTGAAAAAAGCCCTTGTTCCATTGTACGCAAAGATTGAGCCCATTGCCATAGCCCCAAGGCATAAAACTCAATCAAGGAATATAGCGGACTTTTATGGTCCAGAATCCCTATAACATAATTGAGGGTTATCATAAAGTCGCCCACTTAAGTGAAATCCATAGCCGTTGGCCCAAAAATGCGCAAATGTCGGCGCACATTAACATAAGACGCATGGCAATCGTAAAACCTTACCTCTGTCATCCCTTTAAAGAATCAGCCACAATACGTATAGCTTCTTCAATGTCTTTTCTGGTAACGTCAAGATGGGTAACAGCTCTGATCCCGCCTCCCACTGCGCCCATTCTCAAACCTCTTGCCTGAATTTGTTCAAGGAATTCTTCGGTTTCCATTCCACTTCTTTGTACGCTGAAAAAGACCATATTGGTTTCAGGATCAGGATTGAACAATTCTACACCGTTGATATCAGCCAATCCGTCAGCCAAAGCAATAGCGTTTTCATGGTCCTCGTTCAGTCTTTGGATGTTATTCTCTAGAGCGAAAATACAGGCTTGCGCGGCAATACCGGCCTGCCTTAATGCGCCTCCAAAGAGGTGCTTATAGTAACGCGCTCTTTCAATGAATTCTCGGGAACCGGTTAATACAGCCCCCAACGGCGCGCCTAATCCCTTGGTGAAGTCTATCCAGACCGAATCTGTATATTTCGCGTAATCAGAGGCCTTAATACCTGTCTTTACAACAGCGTTGAATAATCTTGCCCCGTCCATATGAACTGGCAGATTCATAGTTTTGGACACGTGGTGGACCTCTTCCAATTCTTCCAGGGTCCATATGGTTCCTCCACCAAAATTGTGGGTTTGTTCAACGCAGACAAGTCCGGGTGCAGGGCCATAAGGGTAGGGCGCGGCTATGAGTCTCTCTTTTGCTTCCAGTAGGTCCTTTGCCCTGAAGATCCCCCTTGGGCTGGGTATCGCCTCCACGAGGACATTTGAATGGAAGGCCGGGCCCCCGGATTCAGCCCTGATGATATGGGACATTCGGTCGGCAAATACCACCCGGCCCGGGCTGGTATGTGTCTTGAGGCCCACAATGTTGCACATGGTCCCGCTTGGCAGAAACAACGCGCTTTCTTTACCCAGAATATGTGAACACATTTCCAGTAGTCGGTTTACTGTGGGATCCTCTCTCCTTTGCTCGTCACCCACCTCAGCGTTAACCATTGCGGCGCGCATTCCCTGGGTTGGTCTTGTTTCAGTGTCGCTTGCAAGTGAGATCAATTTAGGGGCCTCCATAATTTCTTTGTTCAATTTTTTGAGTGTAT
>CAZFJT010000499.1:0-3293 GCA_964519135.1 uncultured Syntrophales bacterium
TATTAACACTGATAATTACTCAGCTTTGGACATAAATTGGAATGGGACTTCAAGTAAACCTGGACGAAGATTCACTTTGGATCGTGGGCCAATGGATGAGTTCAATGGCCCTGAAGATTTGAGTTCCAAGAGTCAAGGCTCTGACGAAGATACTTTGGATGAGCGATTAGTGATGGATTTAGAGGAACTGGCCCTTTTCACTGAAGATAATTGCAGCGGAGATTTTCGGAATCTAGACCAAATGGTCAGCCGAAGATCCGATGAGTCATTGGATGACGTTGATTCCAATACTGAGCCCCATGATTCACCTAATGCGTTTATTAGTGGAAATGGCGGGATTTGGGCGGAACCCACCTTAGAAGCCAATAGCCGGTCTGAAAGCAAAGAGCGCGTATCGGAATATGATGAAGGTTCTATGATTAGGGCCTGTGCTTTTGAAGAATTTGAGAAACAAGGGGAAAGCCTTCCGACCACAGAAGAACTTAACAAGTCTGTGAAATGGCGCCACAGTTGATCATTGGACGACAATTAACTTGATATAATTAAACATATTTCCATTTACGTCTATTTCCAACCTATCCACTCCATATTAATCTCAAAGTTTTATGTCCTTTATTACCGGCCTTCCCTCACTGGTTCCAGTATGGTAATCATATATTGATTCTTAAAAACAAATACCGCATGAAATGAGATATTGTTCCACCAGCTAATGGGTAGCAAAGCAGCAGGATTTGGCAGAGAAGGAATGAATATTACTTCAAACGGGCGTCAAAGCCCTTGAATATACAGGTACATTTAGATGTTTTAATCCGAGGAAAGGATGAAAAAGGTTCTCACCATAGCGGGATCCGACTCTGGTGGAGGCGCGGGAATCCAGGCTGACCTCAAGACGATAATATCCTTGGGCGCCTATGGCATGAGCGCGCTGACTGCGTTAACTGCCCAGAATACACTGGGGGTTCAGTCGATTGAATTGATTGACCCGGATTGTGTCGCCAAACAGTTAGACTCGGTCCTAAGTGATATAGGCGCGGATTGTGTAAAGACAGGCATGCTCGGAAACGAGAAGATAACGCGCGTTGTGGCTGAGGCCATGAAAAAATATCAGGTTGAAAAACTGGTTGTAGATCCTGTGCTCAGATCAACCAACGGGACGCAGCTACTCACGGATGAGGGGGTGAAGGCCCTGCAAGAGGAGATATTTCCAATATGCTATCTCCTTACTCCAAATATGGCTGAAGCGGAAATTCTTACCGGAATGAAGGTCAACAACCTACAAGACATGAAGAAAGCGTCAAAAAAACTTCATAAAATGGGGCCCCAATACGTCCTGGTCAAAGGGGGACACCTTCAAGGATCCCCAATTGATGTGCTACACGACGGAACCCAATTGTATGAATTCACGTCCCATAGAGTCAGAACCAGGCACACACACGGAACCGGCTGCACTTTGGCCACTGCCATAGCAACTCTGCTGGCCCAGGACAATACTATTATGGAGGCGATAGATCAGGCAAAAAGGTATATATACAGGGCTCTTAGGTTCTCTCTTAGAATTGGCGCGGGAATAGGCCCAGTAAATCAGTACGCTTCAATAACAAGGGACATAGCAAGGTCACAGGTCTTAGGTCAACTGGACAATGCCCTGGAACGGCTCACAAGACTAAACATCGGCCATCTGGTGCCTGAAGTTCAATCCAATTTGGCATACGCCATTCCATTCGCGGAATCATTGAGTGACGTGGCCTCTTTTCCTGGTAGAATAATTAGATTCCGCGGCTCAATAAGAACCATAACATCCGCGAGATTCGGGGCTTCAAGGCAGATACATCACCTGGTTCTTGCGGCAATGGATTATGATCCCAACAGAAGATGCGTAATGACCATAAGATATTCGGATAATTTGGTTAAGCGCATAAAATCCCTTGGTTATACAATAGTCCAGTTTGACAGGACCAGAACTCCCCCTGATCTACAAGAGGAAGAAGGGAGCACCCTTGCCTGGGGTGTACAGGATGTTATGGAAGAACTCGGCTGTGTTCCAGACGCTATTTTTGATAAAGGCGAAATAGGTAAAGTGCCCATGATAAGAATCTTCGGATCAGACCCCGCTTCAGTGGTGGATCTTGTGGCAAAGCTATAAAAAGGGCTTGACCTATGGGTGTGCGGTTAAGACATTATGACAACAGAAACATAATGTCGTGATATCTCTTTTTACCAAACGATTTATCTCGCAGGATTGTACTAAAAGCGTCGCCCATAGCCGGGAGATTCTTTAATTGCGGCCATGTGATACGGAAAATAACTTTTTGGTCGGAACTATTAGATGAGAATTCATAGATGGATGAAACAGTAGGAGCATTAAGGGATTCATACGGAAGAAGTATTGAATATCTTAGAATATCAATTACGGATCTGTGCGATTTCAGATGTGTGTATTGCCGCCCTCCTGAAGGAGTGGCTCTCACAACACATTATGAAATACTCCGTTACGAGGAAATACTGCGCATAGTGGAACTCAGTGTAACCCTTGGAGTAAGGAAAGTCCGTGTAACAGGCGGTGAGCCACTTGTGAGAAAGGGCGTAACAGGCTTTATTAATCGTCTTACCAAGGTTGAAGGTATTGAGGAGGTGGCCCTTACTACCAATGGATATAGGCTGGGGCCAATGGTAAAAGAGCTTAAGGACGCCGGACTTACAAGGGTGAATATCAGTCTTGATTCTTTGGATCGGGATACGTTTAAGAGGATTACCGGCAAGGATGGCCTTAAAAATGTATTGGAAGCCATAGCCGCTTCCTTGGATGTGGGATTCGATCCAGTTAAAATAAATGTGGTTCTTCTAAAGGGCTTTAATGAAATGGATACATTGAATTTCGCAAAAATGACCCTTGAAAGACCCGTGGATGTAAGGTTCATAGAGCGCATGCCGTTTGGAGAACAGGACCCGCCTATGGCGCCGGATTCATTCAGCGCCCTCATGGCCCAAGGGATGATAGAAGATGAATTCGGACCTTTGGAACCCATCGGCAAAAAGGATTTGGATGGTCCGGCCAGGATGTTCAGGCTTCCTGGAGCAAAAGGAAACATAGGTTTTATAGATCCTGTGACAGGCCATTTTTGCGCGAATTGCAACAGGTTGAGACTCACGGCAAAGGGCGCCCTAAGACCCTGTTTGTTTTCCAATAGAGAAATAGACATCAAGGCGCCCATGAGAAATGGAGCCACCGACAATGAGGTCAAAAGAATCCTGAAGTATGCGGTGGCCGCTAAACCCATGGCCCATGGAGATAT
>CAZFJT010000500.1:0-3284 GCA_964519135.1 uncultured Syntrophales bacterium
GTGGCTAATGGTGTTCAGATCGCTGTTTTCGCCCATACCTCCCTTTAGGGCGACAACAGGCTTTACTGGAGTGGTCTTTTTTAATTCTTCCAGCAACTCTCTTGGCCGGCTTGCGCCTTCTATGAATATTCCTATAACTTTGGTTTCAGGGTCTTGCCTGAGATATTTTATCAGAGTGTGGAATTCCAAATTGACCCTGTTTCCAACTCCCACCCATTTTGCAAACCCAAGGCCCTCATCCGAACATCTGCCTTTCAGAGCAAGCCCTATCCCACCGCTCTGACTGAGAAAAGACACATTACCAGGGTAGAGTTTGCGGGGATAGAAAGTCACATTCAATTTTGCGTTTGCATTCAAGAATCCCAATGTGTTGGGGCCCACTATTGGCATGTCCCCAGCGGCCTCTTTTAATTTTTCTTGAAGAGCGGCCCCTTCAGCCCCCATTTCAGCAAATCCGCCGGCGATCAAACTCGCGCCTGCCACTCCGAGCTTGCTTAACCTGGATGTCATTTCAACCGTGGATCTCTGATTCAAGGCGATCACGGCCAGATCCGGAGTTTCAGGCAATTCAGCCAGGTCCCTGTATACTCGTAATCCAAGGATCTCTTCATGCTTTGGATGCACAGGATAAATCGGTCCTGGAAATTCCCCTGTTACAAGACTATCCATAATCGCGTGGCCCACTTTATCAGGATGGGCGCCCGCGCCTATTACCGCGACCGATCTCGGCGAGAACATCCTGTTCATTCGCTCGAGCAATTCATTTTCCATTGGCGCCTCCAAACACTCAAACTATTGAATGAATCTCACAGTGAATCTTGAACCGCCTGACCGTAGGCAGCTCTCAATGTCTTTCACATGGTCGCATTGGTCCACGCTACCAGGACACATATCCTTTCCAGTGGGAATATAAGAGCAACGCTCACTCTGGTAATCGATCTCCAAAGGATGTTCTTCAGATAATGTCTTTAATCTTAAAAGCTCCAGCCCTTTGCCGCCCGCGCCGAATTCGTAGGGCTTTTTACTCTGATACAGATCAGTGTCCAATGTGTGATGGAAGCCGTCAAATATGAATTCCCTGTCCATTAGCGGAATACCAATGCCCCTGTCTTCCACCTCAACATACAAGCCTTTCTTATCCACACCTGCGCTGATACCGACCTCTGCGCGGTCAGGGCTATTCTCAATTGCGTTTTTCACCAATGTGACCATTGAGAGTTCAAGTATCTCAGGATCTACAAAGTCTATTTCCACATCAGGTAAATCGACAGAGAGACCAATGTCCCTAAAGGAACTCTCGGCCTGTATATTGGATAAGATTTCCACAAGGACCTTCTTGACATTGAATCTTTGAGGATTGTACGGTCTTGGGCTCAGTATCTCTTCCACAACCTCCTGTAACTCAGTAAGCCTTTTCAAGTGACGCTGTATTCGCTGGAATTTCCTGAGTTGTTTTGCATCCAGCCTATCCTTATTCAAGAAAGTTTGAACCGTAGCCTGTATAACTGAAAGAGGGGTTTTCAATTCATGGGAAAGATGATCGACCGCCCTTCTTCTCATGAGTTCAATGGATTTGAACGCGGTGATGTCCCTGAAAACCACCACAACATCCTGCAAACCAGGAACACATTCATCAACATCTATAAAGGAGGCTGAAACCGATAGTTCCAAGACCTGGCCATCAGCTCTGTTGTACCGAACCTCTTTGTGATAAGTGGGCGCGGCTTGGTTCATGATTTGGCTGAAAATATTGTAGAATTCTTCATTCTCGCCATCTTTGGTCATAAGGTTGAATATGTCCGCGCCAATTACCTGTTCTTTTTTGAGCCCAAGGGCCTTTAGCGCGGAAGGGTTTGCTGTGTGGACCTTTCCTGAACACTCCAGCGTTATCACCCCTTCAACCATACTGTTCAGGATCACCTCTTCCACAAGCCTATTATCGTTGTTCGTGTCGTTTACGGTCATATTTCCCACGTGGTTTTCACTCATTCTTACATTCACCTTATAAGATCATTGAAAACATTCTAGCAAAAATGCCCTGCAAATCCATTTCACAATCACAGGCGCGGGGTAGAGAGATTCTAAACCCCTTTTCCATAGGGCCTTTTTTTAACGTAGGCCTTGATTAAGGGAATATAAGAGATTACCTATATTCCATAAGGCGTTCAAGGCCGAAAGTTCTTGGATCAATGACCCTAAAAGCTCTCCCCCCAAGTGTCTCCAGGGAATCGCGGTCTGAACAGCTCCATATAACCAAATTATAGGCTGATCAATTAATGTTGATCAAAAGGAGATTAAAGATGGAGAAAAGTCATGTTTGTCCCCATTGCGGCGCGAATATGGATCCTATCGAGACGCCCTTGCTTTCAAATTGGGGAGGGGAGATCCATCACGTTTGCTTCAACGACGAGTGCAATTACTTTGTGGAGAGTTGGAGTTCACTTGAAGATCAAGGCATAGAGAATACCGGGTATAGATGTCGGATGGACCCAAGAGGTTGCTGTGGTCCACAGCCGGTATGGTCCAAGGACGCATTAAAAGACCTGGTGCTGCAAGACCCGTATAAAGTAAAAGGAACTCTGGATTACTATAATGAGGCAGATTTTGTGCGGGATTCTGAAGATCCTGACACGGAATTCTATAAAAAGCCCAGGATGGTAGATCATTTGGATTCCCTGGCCCTGAATACAGTGGAAGAGCTAATTACAAGATTGGTACCTGAAAACGCTGAAATTCTGGATCTTATGAGCGGTCCTAACTCGCACATCAATCCAAAACTCAACCCAAAGTCTGTTACAGGCGTGGGATTGAACCAGGAAGAAATGGACGCGAACCAATCAATAACAAAAACGGTAATACATGATGTAAACGCAGACACAACTCTGCCCTTTGATCAGGACACTTTTGATGTGGCGCTTCTCACAATATCGGTGCAATACGTTACCAGGCCTGTGGAGCTGTTTCGGGAGGTTGCCAGAGTTGTGAAACCAGGAGGTCTGTTTATTGTCACTTTTTCAAACAGATTCTTCCCACCCAAAGCTGTAAGTATATGGAAAGAGAGTAATGACAATCAGCGCAAGATGCTGGTCAATGGTTATTTCAATAAATCCGAAAGCTTCATTATAGAAGGCGACTTTGAAAGCTCTGGCAAGCCCAGGCCTGAGGATGATAAGTACTATGAACTTGGAATCCCCAGTGATCCTGTTTACGCTTTCTGGGGTAAAGTGAAGTAAACGTAATTAGAGTAAGTCAAAAACCTGATTCTTTGTAATAGTCCACCGGGC
>CAZFJT010000501.1:0-3263 GCA_964519135.1 uncultured Syntrophales bacterium
AATCTCGGATGAAAACGGGCTGGTGGATTTTCGCCAGGTTCCAGGAATAGATGATGTTGATCTTGAAGAACTGGAAACCGTTGTTTTAGCGCGTAGGCAGGCTATTCCTGTAACCGATATTGAAGACAAAATCGGGCGCCTAACTGAGGAGACAACTTTTGCCGACCAGGTCGACAACCTGAATGAATATATCTCTGGAGATTATGAGCCTGATATCATCAATGACATGATGGAGGCGATTCCGGTTCCAGTGTTATTGGTTGATTCCAATAATAAAATAAGATTTGCAAATCAAGCCGCGCCCCTATTGCTTGGAGCGGATAGAACCCTTATGGAAAATGGAATCAATTCATTGTTTCCCTATGAAGAGGAGAATCTTTTAGTCGAATCGTTGGTTAATCAGGCCCTTTCTGAAAAAAGGCAGGTCAGCAGAGAAGGTTTTCTAAGGACATCCGGTCCCATGAAATGGGGTCGTATACATGTGAGGCCCACCACATTGGACGGTGTGGAAATGACAACCGTGGTGATAGAAAACCTAACCGCTGAAAGGGAGATTCTTGCGGCCTGTAAATCAAAAAGGCTTTTGAGCATGTTTCCCATGGGTGTGGCGGAGTTTTCCCTTTCAGAGCCCATAGGATATGATACCCCTGACGAGAAGATTCTATCCACGATACTAAATGCAAAGCTCGTTGATGGGAACAATGAATTTGCGCGTATTCATGGCATCTCTGAGATCGATGAAGCCCTTGGGCTGTCCATGAAGGATCTATCACCAGTGACAAAGGGGAATCAGAACCTTTATCTCATGTGGCTGAGGAAATTCTTTCCCACTGGTTCATTTGAATTCAGGGAAGCCCCTGATGGCTCTAAGCTAAGATTTATTGAAAAGACCCTCATAGGAGAGTTGGAAAATAATAAAATAGTGTCATTCTGGGAGCTTACCAGAGACGTTACTGAAAGAAAGCTCTCTGAACACAAGCTTAAAAAGAGTTTCGACACTTTGAAAAGAACCTTGAACGCCACAGTGGAAGCCCTTGTTGCCGTGGCGGAAAAACGTGATCCTTACACAGCGGGACATCAGAGGAGGGTCGCAAGGCTCGCCAAGGCAATAGGCCATGAGATGGGATTATCTGAGCACAGATGTTCCGGCATACATGTTGCCGCTTCCATACATGACATAGGAAAAATATATGTTCCCGCGGAATTTCTTACCAAGCCAGGGACCATAAGTGAAGCCGAGCATGTGATAATCAGAACCCATCCAAATGTGGGTTACGATATTTTAAAGACCATTGAATTCCCCTGGCCGATCGCTGATGTGATTCTTCAGCATCATGAAAGGTTGGATGGTTCAGGATATCCCTCGGGTCTTCATGGGGACTCGATACTGCTGGAGGCGAAGATAGTGGCAGTGGCTGACGTATTGGAGGCCATGTCATCACATAGACCATACAGGCCTTCGCTGGGGATCTCTGTCGCGTTGGATGAAATTAAGAAGTATAAGGGAAAGAAATATGATCCCAAGGTTGTGGAAGCCTGCATGAGGGTTCTTGATCGAGGTTTTAAAATCGATTGATTCTGTGAAATATTTGATTCAAAAAGACGCCTACCATTGGAATGGATAAAAACTCCCCAATCCTAAAATATCGGTCAGTTCATCAAGGGCCTGGCGGATTTCTGTCAAAAGGAGCGGATCTGCAAGGTCCTCCGGCGACAGCCTGTCCCTGTAGTGTTTTTTAACCCACGCCTCCAATTGGTCCATGGAACGAACATCCATCCTCACCCCTTGGTGTATTCCATTGAGCTGATCGCTGTCCATCACTATCCTCAGCCTAAGACAAGCCGGTCCACCTCCGTTTTTCATGCTCTGTCTGATGTCCACATAAATCGCCTTGGTGATTGGGTTTGAATGACTCACTATTCTGTTGATAATTTCCCGGGACCGCTGATTCTCTTTAGATTCAACAGCCGCAATAATCCACATTTCCCCATTGGGCCCTGTAACCAACTGGGAGTTGAACAGGTACGTTTGTACGGCCTCTTGCAATGTGAGTTCCTTATTGGAGACCTGAATCACATTTAGTTCCCCATTGGTAATCCTTAAATATGCCCTGCGAATCTTTTCAATAACAGAATCAAAGTCCTCAAACGCACGGCGAAGGATAAAAAAAGTATTTACATTACCAAAACATATAACAACATTGTCAAAAATTCCCGAATTAATGGCGTCAGTGGATTGCCTGATAAACATTGTGTCTGATTTTTCGAGGTTATGAAGGCGTTGAACGGCCTTTGAAGCCTCCAATGTCTGTCTTGCCGGATATTTCAAAATCCGGGAATCCTTATCTTTGAATCCTTGCCCGCCATAAACGAATATCTCCAATCCCCGCGCGTTGTGAAATGGACAAAGCCTGATGTGATTAGCCGCGCCTTCATCCGAGAACATAGGAACCCCTGGTAATGGGTCATGAATCTGGAACATACCTGGGCCGGCAAAGACTGTCTTGAAATATCTATAGTTAAAATCAGCCTCTATGGATCTATGCAACTGTGAGGTCAGGTTCGCTGGAGTGATATGGAGCTTGTTGTCAATGGTGTCAGGCGCGGGAGACACTGTGGCTGAGTTTGCCGCCCACATTGGAGAAGAGCTGGATACGGAAGCGAGCAGCCTTGGATCCTCTCTGAGTAGAGTTTGGAGTATCGCTTGATCAGAGCCCTTGTACCCAACGCGCCTCAATATTCGTATGTCCGGTCTCTCGTGGGGTGGTATCAAGGCCTGTTCCACTCCAAGACCCACAAGTAAGCGCATCTTGGCTATTCCTTGCAAGGCTGCGGCCAGGGGGTTGGATACACTGGACCCATGCTCCATTGAAGCAATATTTCCATAGGCCAGACCACCATAATTATGGTATGGCCCAGGTAATCCATCAAAGTTAATCTCTATGGGCGTCTTCAAGTCAACTCCAAACTCACGAGCAGTGTATCCATTCACTTAAGCGCGGACATGCTCCGTGCCACTGTATGAGTCTGAAAAAGTTAAGGCCATAGCAAAGGAGAGGCGTTGCGCCTGGCGTCCGGAGATCCGATTCGCTGTGTTTAATTCGCAGGCTCAGGAAACTTCGCTCATCGGACTCCTGCATCCTGGCGCTGCTCATACTAATTACCCCAATAAGTGAAAACTTACCGAGCGGTTTGACTTAGGTCACCTTAGTTATAAAAATCAATCTTTTTCCAATTTGGCTCGATATAACAGGACCACAGCC
>CAZFJT010000502.1:0-3261 GCA_964519135.1 uncultured Syntrophales bacterium
ACTATTATTGGGCTCGCCTTTTGAAGGTTCTTTTTTGGCCTCTTGTGATTTTTTATCCTGTTGCTCTATGGTTATAGCGTCACTTGTCTTTTGATCTTTGTCCTGATCCCCCACAAGCCCGGACACAATATATACCAGGGTCATCATCATCAATAACGCGCCGGATAGGGCCAAGATGAGTCTACCATTCTTTTCCCCTGATGTTCTGGGGCGGCGTTTGGCTCTTCTTATCCCAGGCTTCCTTTTCTTGGAAAAAGATATCATCTTCAGGGAGAAAACCTCACATACGGTCAGGCGCGCTCACGCCCAAAATGCCCAAACCATTGGCCACAACCTGCTTTACCGCGTCAGCAATATACAAACGCGCCTTTTTTAAAGGCTCGTCTTCTATAAGAATTTTATTGTCATGGTAATATGAGTGGAATAACTCGGCCAGATCCATGAGATAAAAGGTCACCCTGTGAGGCTCCAACGCGTCCGCCGCCTCTAGGAGCATATCTGGAAAGTCCGCCAAATGCTTCATAATTTCAAGCTCTTCCGGTAACGAGAGCAATGAGAGGTCAGCGTCACTGAAATCTGCGCTTATGTTCCTTTCAGAAGCTATTCTGAATATACTTGCCACTCTCGCGTGAACATACTGGACGTAATATACTGGATTGTCCTTTGTGGCCTTTTTCGCGAGCTCCAAATCAAAATCCAGGTGACTATCGCAGCGTTTGGTTAGAAAGAAGAACCTTGCAGCGTCCGCTCCCACTTCGTCCACCACTTCCCTGAGAGTTACAAATTTACCGGATCTGGTGGACATGGAGATCTTTTCGCCTTCCCTGACAAGTGTCACGAACTGGACCAAAAGGACCTTAAGCCTGTCAGGGGAATGCCCCAGGGCTTCGACCGCGGCCTTGACCCTTGGTACATAACCGTGATGATCCGAGCCCCAAATATCGAGTAACAAATCGTATCCCCTGTTGAACTTTTCGTCATGGTAAGCCGCGTCAGCGGCAAAGTATGTGGGTTCACCACTGGCTCTAACAAGCACCCGGTCCTTTTCGTCCTCTTGACCCTCCATTTTGAACCACACAGCGCCTTCCCTGTCCTCCACCTTTCCATGATCCCTTAATTTATTGATTGTTTTTTCTATTGCCCTTGCTTCATGTAAACTGGTCTCAGAGTAGTAGTTGTCGTACACAACCCCAAAGGTCCGCAGGTCCTCTTTTATACCGTCCAGGATTCTGCCGCAAGCGTACCTGGCCGCCAAATTAAGGGCCTGTTCATCACCGGATTTTGATATTTCTTCACCCAAAGGCGATCCTGTGAGTTGGGTCGCGAGGTCTCTTATATAATCCCCCTGATAATAGTTCTCAGGAAAATCCACTGTCTCCCCTGCCATCTCCTTCATCCTGAGCAGTGTGGATCCCCCTAGTATGCGCATCTGGTTGCCCGCGTCATTCACATAATATTCAGTTTCAACCTCGTAACCGCATATGGTCATGAGCCTTGCCAAGGTGTCCCCAACAGCCGCTCCTCTTCCGTGGCCCACATGTAATGGGCCTGTTGGATTCGCGCTCACAAACTCCAACAAAACCTTCGGACCGCTTGATCTGGGCCTGTGCCCATAGAAGGCTTGTTTTTTCAATATCTCTTTTAGAGTATTCTCCCATACTTTCCTGGCCAGAAAGAAATTTATGAATCCTGGGCCCGCAATCTCCACTTTAGAGATAAGTGTTTCCTTTTTTTCAAGAAAGTCCACTATGGTCTGGGCAAGATCCCTTGGTTTGGACCTTGCTTTCTTTGATAGCGTCATAGCCGCGTTCGTCGCGTAGTCGCCAAACTTGGAATCCTTTGTCCGGCTCACTTCCACATTGATTCCATTTATGTCGTCTATTTCCAACCGACCTTGCTGAAATGCCCTTTCCAGTGATTCCTTCACAACGCGACGTATAATTTCCTTCATTTTTGTGTCTTCCCTGCTTTACTTGTTATGGGATTCGTTCTTTTCCACACCCTGGTCCGTTGACTCGGATTGATGATCCTTTAGAGTAAGATCTTTGGTGAAATCCGGGCATCTTGTTGTTGTGGCCCCGTCCATAGAGAATTTTTTATTACAGTTTTGCCTCCAGGCGCATATTACGCAAATTGTCCTATCGTCAGACATCGCTATCTCCTGTTGATTAAATCGGCCACATTAAGTTTCAGGCCCTTGATGGGGGACTGCGCCAACGCCCTGGGGCGATGACCGGATATTCATGATGGAACCGCTTAAAGCTTTAGATTGTCACAGTTCAAATATGCTTCAAAAAATTGCCTTTGCATAGAGTTCTGGACCTTGACCATTTATACGGACTTTCACGTATAATGGGAATCGCTGCTTTTTTCAATGGTTTTGGCGAGAAATATGAATTTGGTCCCGAATAGACTAACCATGGATTAGGCCAAATGAACTGGACCTTAAAGTTGGTTTTTGATAAAAATATAATTAAAGGATAGCAGAATGATTCCATCTGACCATAAATCCATTAATCCGCGTCCGGGCCAATGCGTCCAGGCCTTGCATAGTCCAGGCCCGGGCGCCCCGGAAGAGATAGCTTTATTCTTAAGACCCTTGAAGGCCCCCATAGAACAAAAGGCCGAGGATGGAGTCCAACTTAGGGCCGGGCTGGTTCAATACAATGATGTTTCACTTGTTGTAACCATGGTAAGAGTCCAGGCAGACCCTGACGAATACTTTGATATATGGTGGAATTACCAAAGCCCAAGTATGAGAACACACCTGGATAGATTGGCCCGACAGTCAAAACTTAAGATCCACATATTAGACAGTAACAATAATGAAACAATAGTAGAAGTTGATAATGATATCAAGAGGTTCCTTAACAAGATCCCTGAGATACTGGATCGGTCCCCCAAATGGAATGATATTGAATTTGATAGGGCGGTCAGAGGATTCTGCGCGGATTCTTACCCAAAGGACAACCTGTGGGACCTGATAGAATTAAAGCCCAAGATACTCGATAAAGATGAGCCTGAATCGCATACTAGAGAATATAGTGGAATAATCCCTGATGAGCTTAAACCATTTTATGATTACGATGAAGTGCTCGGCCACTGCATTAAGATAATCCCTTCGACATTTGAGGGTGATCTTTTTGGAAATGATCCAAACCTGCTTCTGCAGCCTGCGCCCGTAAAAACCGTTTTAAGGTGTGGTAAAAGGTGGTAGGAAGGCTATCCTGTTGCGCCTATTCCTATCATACCAGGCCATTG
>CAZFJT010000503.1:0-3254 GCA_964519135.1 uncultured Syntrophales bacterium
ATTCAACAGATACTTCCGAACCGTCCGGTCCATCCAGACCGCAGCCGTAAATGCCTATGGAGATTCCAACACCTTTTTTCTTCTCAGGGGTGGATTCCTGTTTGGCCCTCTGAACGGCCTCCTGGTACTTAGGTTTCAGTTTATCGAGTATCTCAGGAAGACTAAAAACATCGGGCGTCTGGCCTGAGGGATTGGTATCGCCGGATCTGTAAACATTCTTGTATCTCAACTCAAAAGGATCAACGCCCATTTTCTGGGCAAGTTCATCCATCAAGCTCTCTGAAGCAAAAAAGCTTTGTGGAGATCCATAGGCCCTGAAGGCCGAGCCCCAGGCATGGTTGGTGCAGACTGTCCTGCCAAGGCCTCTGATATTTGGTATGCCGTATCCCGCGCCTATGAATTGGGCCCCTCTCACTGTGAGAAGGTCGCCGAATTCCGAATACGGACCGTGATCAACAATCCAGTCACTATGCATTGCCTGTATCTTACCGTCCGCGTCTGCGCCGTATTTGAGTTTGATAAAGAATGGCGATCTCTTGCCTGTATAGGTGATGTGTTGATAGTAGTCGTATTTCAAAAACACTGGCTTGCCTGTGGCAAGGGCCGCTACGCCTAAAAGAGCTTCCATGGTTGGGCTGAACTTATAGCCGAATGTGCCTCCTGTGGGATTCTGTATCAGGCGAAGTTTCTCAGGCTCAACACCTAAACCCGGGCAGATCATGGCATGGTGCAAGTAAAGGGCGATGCTCTTGGAATGGATGGTAAGCCTGCCTTCATCGTCAAAATAGGCCAGACCCACATCAGGCTCCATTGTCAGATGTGGTTGACGCTGAAGATAATAATCTCCCTCAACAATGTTGGTAGCGGAATTCATTATGGGTTCAACATCGTCGCCTTTTGCCAATATTTGCTCATAGTATACATTTGGTGTTCCGGGATGAATCTCAATAGCGTCGTCAGCCATTGCCTCAGGAGCGCTCATGTAGGCCGGCAATTCTTCCAGTTCCACCTTGACCTTCTCAGCCGCTGCTTTGGCGTTTGCTTCAGTATCAGCGCAAACTATGGCTATAGCGTCGCCGAATTGGAATACCTTTTCATCGCAGAGTATGGGTCTGTCCCAGCCATCGCCTTTATTTGTCGGGAAAGTAATAAGCCCTGTAATTCGGTTCTTGCCCTTTACATCCTCATGTGTAACGACTTTTACGACACCAGTAGATTTTTCCGCTTCTGAAGTGTCTATTGACAAGATTTTAGCGTGGGATACCTTTGCTTGGACCAGGGCAAGTCTCAAAGTTCCCGGAGGCATCTTCACTCCAAGGTCCGCGCCGTAATCTATTGCCCCGGTGGCCTTTGCAACCGCTGAGGGCCTTGGATAATGGGAACCCCATATCTTGCCGTCCTCCGGCAATTTGTAGGCCAATTCAGTTGGTGTCATATCGCCTCTGATTACTTTGGCCGCATCCATTACAGCATCCACTATCGGCTTGTAACCAGTGCATCTGCACGCGTTGCGATTTTTCTGAAACCAGTCCCTTACTTCTTCTCTTGTGGGATCGTCATTCTGATCAAGCAGCGCTTTTGCCGCCACTATGAATCCTGGAGCGCAAAAACCGCACTGCGCTGCGCCGTGGACCGTCCAAGACAACTGTATTGGGTGAAGGTTGTCGGCCGAGCCCAAGCCCTCTATTGTGGTTATCTCCGCCATGTCCGGGATACTTTTCATCTTAGTTACGCATGACTTGATCAATTTGCCGTTCATGATTACCGAGCAGGAGCCGCACTGGCCTTTGCCACAGCCGACCTTTGTGCCTGTCATCCCGAACTGTTCCCTTAATACGTCCGCAAGGGAAAGGTCGGCTTCAGCTACGATAGTTTTTATGGCGCCATTTATTTGAAACACCCTCTTAATCATTGACAGCCCTCCATTGTTTACAAAGTTGATTGCGTTTGGCTCTTTTACATATTCTCCTGTTAGCCTTTGCCAAAGGAACAGACAGGATATCTGCAATCCTTGCATAAAGAACATAGACCCCCGTGACCCAAAACCGCTATATCCCTTCTGGTTATAGCTTCATCCGCCAGTATTCTAGGAACTATCAAGTCAAACACACTGGCCCTGAAATACATTACGCACGCGGGCAATCCTATGATCGGAATCTTTCCCATGTAGGCCAGCATGAACATCGCGCCCGGAAAAGTGGGCGCCCCATATGATATAATCTCAGCGCCAGTCGAGCGAATTGAAGCAGGTGTCTGATCATCAGGATCAACGGACATGCCGCCCGTTACCGCGATCATATCCGCTCCCTGTTCAATAAAATTATGAATCGCGCTAACTGTTGAGGAGATGACATCAGAGACAAAAACCTGATCAATTATCTCGCAACCCAATTCCCTGAATTTTCTTTTCAGAACCGGACCAAACCCATCTTCAATCCTACCGTGGAAAACCTCGCTCCCTGTTGTTACCACCCCCACCTTCATGGATCTAAAAGGTTTGATTTGCGCGAGTGGAAAGCAGGATGAGCATATTTCCTCGACCTTGCGCACCCGCTCTTCTTCTGTGACGAGAGGAATAATTCGGGTGGAACCCACCACCCTGTTATTCACCACCTGTTGGTTCGTGTGCAAAGATCCGAATACCACATCGCCTATGGAGTTAATCTCAGTGAGGGCCTCAACGTTTATTTTCAAAAGCCCGTTGGTTTGGGCTATAAGGTCCACCCTGCCTTCACAGGGAGGGCTCAAGGATAGGCCGCTTCCAGCCGCTGCTTTGCCTATTCGCAGCGCCGCGTCATCTTCGTGGATTTGATCGCCATCCAAAGATAACGCAAAAATGTTTTCCTTACCGAGTCTTAACAGTTTGGGAATGTCTTCTTCGGTTACCACGTGGCCCTTTTTGAAGGCTCTACCCTTGAATTTACCGACAGTAACCTCGGTGATGTCATGACATAGAATCATCCCAATTGCTTTTCTAACCGGAATCATTTTGCGCATCAGGGGGCTCCAAAATAATCAAGATGAATACGAGATTATCGATAATCACGCGAGGACCAATTTAAATTGTTTCAGAACAGATGGCTTATTGGACCGACCGTTTATTCACTCACAGAATACAATAGGAAATTATGACAATCAAGACTTAAGTCGCCGATGACATAATATCTTTGCAAAAGGACGTCTCTCACTGTTCCTGGCGTTATAGTAATTCTCTAAATAAAACACGGAATGAAATGAAATTTCATTCCGGCCTC
>CAZFJT010000504.1:0-3250 GCA_964519135.1 uncultured Syntrophales bacterium
GCTATGAGCAGAAACCGTACAGAAGACTCATGATGAACACAAGGGGCGCGACCTGAGTGCCTAGACCCAGTACGGAAACTGAAGCTGGAAAGAAGATTTTGGCTCAGGACCCCAATTCTCCGGGCTCATTGGGTATCGCGATCAGTGAAGCCGTGGAGGACGCTGTAACTAGCGAGGCCAGGGGCTTGCCTCCCACTAGGTATTCCCTTGGAAGTGTATTGAATCACGTGATGTTGCACCAGACAATAATCGGCCTGGAAGCAAAGAAACAATTCGATATGGTCGGCGCGTATCCGGACATAGTTATTGGATGCGCGGGAGGAGGCAGTAATTTCGCAGGATGCGCGTTCCCGTTCTTGGCCGACAAAATAGCAGGCAAAGAGGTGTCGATTCTTGCCGTGGAACCGGCCTCTTGTCCAACAATGACAAGAGGACCATTTTCCTATGATTTCGGTGACACAGTACAGATGACTCCGCTTCTGCCAATGCATACACTGGGTCATGACTTCGTTCCAGCGCCCATTCACGCGGGTGGTTTGCGATATCACGGAATGGCGCCCTTGGTCAGCCAACTGGTTCTGGACGGTTTGATAGAACCCAGGGCCGTTCAGCAACTGGAAACATTCGCTGCTGGGGTCACTTGGGCCAGGACTGAAGGATTCATAAGCGCGCCAGAGACATGCCACGCGTTGGCCGCGGTTGTTCAGGAAGCCAATAAGGCCAAAGAAGAGGGAAAGGAAAAGACGATTCTTGTGAATTGGAGCGGTCACGGGCTTGTGGATCTTGCGGCCTATGACGCGTACTTCCAGGGAAAACTTGCTGACCACGAGTTCCCACAGGAAGAAATTGAGAGAGCCCTAAAGGCCATCGAGAATCTGCCCAAACCAAGCCTTTAATAATATGAGTCTTTAATACATTGAAGGGTCTCGCAATAGCGCGGCCCTTTATTTTTTACCATCAACACAGGCCTCTAAGGGCGAGCATTTCTTGGAAATCGTTAAATCTATCTGCTATTATGGATTTATAAATCAATTTCGGAAATTAATACCAGTTTGCAGTCCGCCAAGTACAGTGGATATAGTTTGAGATGACCTGGAGGTGGGAGTCAGATGAGCGAAGTTTTTGAGCCTGCGAATTAGACACAGCGAATCGGATCTCCCGCCAACGGGCTCACGCATGGAGAAATTAGGCTTTCAATAATCAGTACGTTTCTGAGCGCAACTCGGTATAAGCCAATGAGCGATAGAACAGATTTTGATATACCACATGAGGACAGAGAGCGACGATGCCCCAAATTGGGAGGCCCTGTAACCTTTAGTTATTGCAGGATCGAATCAGGAGATATGCCCTGTTCAAGGAGCCTGACATGCTGGTCCGAAGTATTTGATGTGTCATCGTATTTCAGATCAACAATGGATGAAAAAGAATTCCAAGAACACTTCAATCCGCAAGGCCAACAAAAGCTGGTTACTCTTATGGAGCTCATAGAAAAGGCAAAACAGACCTTAAATAAATCTGATTCCCAAAGTGAAGAAAAATAGTGTCATAATGGAATGTCAGCAGGGTTTTCATATATTGCAATAGGTGGTTACCGAATAACCAGTTGTTCTGTGTTGGAGAGTGTATGGATCTAAACGCGGCCACATCCGCAATATCCAAAATAATGAGGGAAAAAGGCGTGCATTCAGGCGCAATCAATGCTTTTGTCAAGATGGTTGAAAAGGTGGGGCGCGGCGCGGCCCCGTACGTGGACCTGAATGAAGTTGAAGAGCCGGATTCTAAACAAATACTTGATCCTACTGACCAAGAAAAGAAGGAACTGGAATCCCTTGGCAATGAACTTCTTGCCAAAACGGTAATAATCAAACTCAACGGCGGTCGGAGCACCACAATGGGTGGCGAGGTCCCAAAGGGTATCCTGCAATGTAAAGGCGAGCTTTCCTATCTTGACATTGTGGCTAAACAGATTCTCGCTATCAAGGAGAAAATGGGCGTTCAGGTCAAGCTCTGCCTGATGAACAGCTTCTTTACCCATGAGCAGAGCATGGAGAAGATGGCCAAGTATGATTTTCCTGTTCTTTCATTCATTCAAAGTAAGGCCCCAAGACTCAACCCATCCACACTGACGCCTGTGAACACCTTTGAAAATGAGGTATGGGCGCCCCCTGGGCATGGTGACCTGTACCAGAGCCTGGAAAGCTCCGGTATCAGGGCTGAGTTGATTGAACAGGGATACAAATGGGCCTTTGTGTCAAACATGGACAACCTCGCGGCAACCCTTGAGCCTTGGATACTGGGCCTTATTCAGAGCAAGGGAATAGATTTTTTACTCGAGGTTACCAAGCGCACTCAAGTGGATAGAAAAGGCGGAACTTTAATAGTGCGCGACGGTAAAGTGGACCTCCTTGAAATAGCGCAGGTCGCCCCGGATCAGCTTCATGATTTTATGGATATAAACAGATTCCAGGTCTTCAATACCAACAATTTGTGGCTGGACCTTGAAAAGGTTGATCCATTGTCCATGAATATGCCGATAATTCAAAACAGGAAGGTCATCCATAATACTCAAATGCTTCAGTTGGAGACAGCCATGGGCGCGGCCATAGGGTCATTCGAAAGATCAAGGGGCCTGCTTGTTGGCAGGGACCGCTTCTTTCCAACCAAAAAAGCTGAAGATCTATTTGTCGTTCAGTCTGACGCGTGCGTGCTGGATGATATGTTCAGACTTCAGCCCAACCCCCTTAGGCCTGACCATTTACCCATGAGACCTTGGGTGAAATTTGAAGATGATTTCATAAAATCCGCGCTGGAAATCCCAAGGCGCTTTGACGACATGGCAACGGTATCATTGCTGGAAGCCGAATATTTTGAGGTCTCTGGAAACGTATTCTTTGAAAGAGATGTAAAAATCAAAGGTCGAGTGGTTATAAAAGGAACTGAAGGAAAGGAATTAAGAATAGAAAGAGGTTCGATCCTAGAGGACATCTCATTACCTTGACAAGGCCACAAAACTCCTTAATAGCCTATTAAAGGCCCAGGAACCAAGCTTAATCAAAAGTAAACACTTGAAAGGACATTCCAATGGGCGCAAGTTCAGATAGCATGCCGGCAGTAAAAGCCTATGACATCAGGGGTCGCATCCCAGATGAGCTCAATGATGAAATCGCGTATAAAATAGGAAGGGCCTATGCCACACTGCTGAAACCAAAAAAGATTAGTGTGGGACAAGAAGTTCGACTATCCAGCAATT
>CAZFJT010000505.1:0-3245 GCA_964519135.1 uncultured Syntrophales bacterium
GCAGAAGATATGACCCTTGGAGGGTCAAGGAAAACATTAGCTTAGGGATATTGTTATGATATATGAACTGATTATGAGGCATTGCGTAAAAAAAGCCGGTGGAGATTCCGGGGGCGGCAACAATAAAAATATAAAGCCGGTTTATATTCCAACTCCATATAAAGTTCCTGTTCAGCCAAAAAAGCCCGATCCTGTTAGCTACAAAGAAGAGGATTCTTTATCAAAACGGTCATCTTCAACTTCAAAAATAAAATCACTTGGCTCTGCTTATCTTCGTTCTAAAAATAGAAGTGGCAATAAAGGCGGCAAGCGTACAACGTTAGGTTAAATTATGGTAGACGTAAAAAAACTTGAGGCTCGTCGCAATGCTGTTGCCGGTTCTGAAGAGTGGCAAAATTTCAGAACTATGATTGATAGTGTGCGCGACTTTTTTCTTCCGCAAGGCGGGCGGTTACGAACGCAAGCAGCCAAGGGAAGCAAGATCAACAAAAGGCGGGTGTCTGACCTTGGTATCTTAAAGTTGAACGACTATGTATCAGGTTTAATCAGCGAGCTCGTCACTTCTTCACAGAAATGGTTTGGCTTATCTGATGCACTCAGAATCGAAAACGACAGAGAGTTTTTCACTGACGCAACAAAGATCATGTATGATGAGATTGCATCATCCAATTTCTATAGCGAGTTTTACCGTGATCAGAAAAACGCTGGGTGCGATGGGACTTCTTGTTTTACAGTAGAGCGCCGGGACGGTCGATTAGTTTGCAGTGCCATTCCTTTTGGCTGTTTTTGGTTTGTTCAGGATTTTGACGGTCGTCCTGACGTCGTATGGGTAGAGAAAAAAACCACAGCGGGAGCTTTGTTTGCTAAATACGGCGATAAAGTGTCGCAAAAGTGTGCGGCAGATGCTGAGAAAGACCCGGATAAGGAAGTCTGCATCATTTATTATTGCGCTCCGCGACTGGAGAGAGACCCCTCAAAGAGAGACCAGAAAAATAAACCGTATGAATTTATCGTATACGAGAAAGATGGTTCTCATTTACTTGAAGAAGGCGGAACAGACCTGCAAAAATATATTGTATACCGTGTGAAACGGGTAGGAATCGAGACGCTTGGTCGCGGGCCTTGCATTGAATCCGTTTGTTCTATGGCGGCAATTGAGCGTTCCAGCAAAGAATTTGAAAAATGTGCTCGCCTTGCAGGGGTTCCGATCTTTGGAGTTGGTGCGAGCATGGGACCAAGTGGCTTTCGATGGGTCGTTGATGAGACTGCGTGGATGGTGATATACAACGACACCGGAATCAGCGGGCCTCCGCAGACGATGAATCCGAGCACAAATCCGGATTTTATCCTGAAGTACATTGAACTTGTTGATAATCAGATGCACAAGTTGTTCTATTTGGACTATTTTAATCCTGTGATGGACAAGCGAAACATTACCGCTTATCAGACTCGTGAGATTGTAGGCAAATCTCAGCAAATGGTTGACCAGCTTGTTGGGCCGCTTAAAGCCGAACGACTAAATCCATTCCTTCGGTGGGTATTCATCCTTCTCGGTGAATCTGGAGCATTTGGAGAGTGGGGTAGTTGGGAAGAAATTCAACAAAAGATGGCTGGAGGACGTGTCAACTTTGAGTACAAGAGTCGTCTGGCAAACTCACAAAAACGTGTGACGTTGTTAGCTGATCTTGAGTATGCTGAATATGTCGGGGCAATTGCGCAGGCGATTCCAGACCCTGTGATGCAGTATGAGTTTATGATTCGAACAAGCTTTGAAAAGCTTCCGGAGAAGATTCGCGAGGGTGTTAATGCCTCTTTTGATATTATCAGACCCGAGGCAGAGGCAAAACAAAGAGCGCAGGCATTTGCTCAGGCTATGGCTAAGCAGGCACAAGAAGAGAGCATGGTTAAAGAAGCAGATGCAGTAAGTAAAGCTGGACGCGGGATTGAACAGAACAGTCCCGCTGCAATGATGTTAGGAATGCAATGAGCAGACTACAGGAATTAGGCGAGAAGCTGGATAGATACAAGCGTGTTTTTAATGAAGAGGCGATTAAAACATTGCATGAGATTGACGAAGAGCTTGGGCTTCTCCAACCGTCATCGTTGTTGATTAAAGCTGGCCTAAACCCTGATGTGCTTCTGGTTCTTTCTGGAATGAGAGACTATAGCAACTATTTACATGGGCTTGTAGAAAAGACACAGGCTCAACTTGAGCAGGAAAAACAACAAGAGGAGATAAAAGATGAGTGAACCGACACCTCAGCCGGAAACCACGCCGACACCTGAGCCGACACCTCAGCAGGAAGCCCCACAGACATCTGAGCCGACACAAGCGACATCATTGCGTGATGTGTTTGCTGAAAAGCTAGGCGATAATTTCAAGTCGTTTGAGAAATACAAAGACGACGACTCCCTGATTAATGGAATTATGTCTGCCCAGCAAATGATTGGCAAAAAGGGCGACATTCCTCCAGAAGATGCCGATGATGAAACCAAAAGAGAGTTTTGGAACAAGCTTGGAGCCGATCAAGTTGATCTTGGAGTTCCTGAGTTTGGAGATGAATACGGAGACCTTGGGAAAACGCTCAAAGACTACTATGGCGAAGTGAATAGCAAGATTGTTGAAATTGCAAAAGATGTTATCCCGAAATCAGGCAATGTAAATGAAATGCTGAATGGCATTGTTGGCCGCTTCATTGAAGAAGATGCCAAGAACACTCTTGAACAGCAGGCTCAAGCTAAGGCAGAAGCACAGGAATCATTTAAAAAAGTTGCGGCAAAAGCCGGGCTTTCTACAGAAAAACTGATGCAAACAAATAACGAAGTAATCAAAAAATACGGATGGGATGACGACACTACAATCCCTGAGATTCTTTACACCCTTGCCCGCGAAACCAGCAATTCAAAAGAATATCAAGAGTCTCGTCTTCACAATACATCCGAAGGGTTGCAGGCACAGATTGACGAAATCAATCAGTCCGGGATTCTTTTGGAGAATGGAGCAAAGGCAGAAGCCGCCCTTAAGAAGAAAAAGGAATTGATGAAAAAAATGGAAGAAATAATGCAAAAATAGTTTGACACAATAACAAAAACAGGACTAAAACAGTATTTAGATTCAGTGTAAATAAGCGATACCTCGAAAGAGCCGTTTGTTTCTGGGTCAGTCGAGCAGACTAAAAATGCAGGCTTGACCCCTCCTATTGAGGGATACTCTAACCGAAAATTCGGTGTGCCAAGTGTGGCAT
>CAZFJT010000506.1:0-2831 GCA_964519135.1 uncultured Syntrophales bacterium
TAGTGGATTGACAGTCTCTCACCCTCTACAAACAAGACCAGTTCAACGGCAGAGAGGGTGGTTTCTTATTCTATGGAAAGGCGCTTCATCAGCCTGAACAAAACATGCCTTGACACCCCAAGCGATTCAGCGGCCTCTTTGCGTCTACCCTTGGCTCTTCTTAAGGCTTCCTTGATCAGGTTGCGTCTCGCATCATCAATCACATCGTCTATGGTTTGCCCAGCCCCAGGGAATTCCAGATTTGTTTCCCATTGTGTATTTTGCGCGCCGCCTTGCTCGGGAAATGTTAGACGTTCACCCCTTTTTGCCAGGATCAGGCTGCGCTCCAAAACGTTTCGCAACTCCCTCACATTACCGGGCCAATGGTAATTCTTTAATGACAATATGAAATCTTTATCCAATTTCAAGCCACTCTGAACCCCCATATCATGGGCGATCGAATCCAATAGGGCTTCAGCGAGAAGCGGAATATCATCTAAACGCTCTCGAAGCGAAGGGACCCTTATTGTAAGCACATTGAGTCTGTGGTACAAATCTTCCCTGAACTTACGCCTTTTAATCTCTTGAACGATGTCCCTGTTAGTTGCCGCGATGATTCTTACATTAACACGAATCGGCTTTTCCCCGCCAACTCTATGGAATGATCGATCATCCAAAAAAGTTAATAGTTTCGCCTGTAATTCGAGGGGCATCTCACCTATTTCATTCAGCAACAGAACGCCTCCCTCAGCCAATTCCAGGACCCCCCGGCGCCTGGCGCCTGCGCCTGTGAATGAACCAGGCTCGTGGCCAAAAAGTTCGGATTCCGCAAGGGAGCTGTTTATAGCTGCGCAATTCAAAGTTAGAAAAGGCCCGGAAGCGCGAGATGAGGCGCCATGAATAAACTTTGCGAGATAATCCTTACCAGAGCCGGTTTCGCCTAACAAAAGAATATTGCCGTCAGTCTTCGCGGCGATCAAAGCCATTTCCTCAATTGGTCCTATCAAACTTGACGAGCGTTTATCCGATCCTATTATTGGATTTATGGAAGGACTTCTGCGTTCCGTGATATTTCTGGCTATGCCGCATATTCCCAAAACCTTTCCATCATCGGTGGTAATGCGCACCCTTGTCTCCAGGAATGTTAGTTCCGAGTTCTTGACTGTTCTTGTATGCTCATGTTCAACCACTTCTCCCTGCAAAACTCTCTGGTCTATTTGATGGAGGTATGAACCCACTTCAGGACCGAACAGATCAGCGTCCGTCTTTCCTTGGAATTCTTTGGCTGACATTCCGAACAGCTTCTCCATGGCTGGGTTCACATCAGTGTAAAATAAGTTTGTATCCTTAATGTAAACACATTGGGCTGCGCTCTCGAATATTGCTCGTACCCTTCCCTGACTTTCCAAAAAAGCCTCCCAGGCCTTTTTCCTCCCTGTAATATCAACCACATTTGCGATTATTGTTTCGTCTCTACCCAAATGGGCCTTGGTCATCCAGAGATTGATCCATATGGTATCCGATCCCGGCCCCAGAATTCTCAATTCTCGCTGGATTTCAACCAGTTGGCCAGAGCTTATTTCCTTCAAGTCTCTGGCATACAGTTCACGGTCTTCTTTATGAAGATATCTCTCCATAGAGCTGTTACTCAACTCTTGTTCATTCCTTCCCAATATCTTCTGGAATCTTTCATTTGTGTAAATGAACCCCGCGCTATTCATAAGGCAGATACCTGTAAGTGAGTTTTCAGCAAGGTTTTTATATCTGGCCTCACTTTGTTTAAGAGCGCTTTCAGCCCGTTTTCTGGCGGTTTCATCAGTGTACACAAGAACCATTTCCCCTGTGGGCAGCTTATATATATAGTTGTCTCTCCATGCATCGATAACTCCATCCCTGATGATTGAAAGCGGGGTTCTTTCAGGTTGACCGGTTCGATAAACCCTTTTAAGAATATCAAACAGACCGGTGTCTATAAGCGCCGGAAAACTTTCCGTTAATTTGGCGCCTATCAAGAAGTTTCTGTCCAATTTCTCAAGCTTTTCCGCAGACGCGTTAAGATCCATTATTAAAAAGTCATTTCCATTTTCCAGAGCCTGAAATATTGCCACCCCATCCTGCATTGATTCAAAAAGCGATCTGTACTTCACGATCTCTTCATGTAATGATCTTTCGTGGATTTTCTTTTCAGTGACATCGGACGCCATCAGGAAATAGCCTTTTACCAAACCCTTGTCAGTGAAATGAGGGATCGCAAGAACATTTAAGTCCCTAACGGCCCCATCAGGAAAACTGAGTTTCTGCTCAAAGGATTCCTCGTATCCCTCAAGGGCCCTCTTGGCAGCGCCAGCCCCAATATCGAAATACTTTGGTTCAAGTATTTCACCAATGTTTTTACCAATAACCGAGCTGGCCGGCCTTCCGAACCATCGCTCAAATGTTTTGTTCACATAAGAATATCGCCTATCTTTTCCGGCGTACGCCACACATATCGGTAGTGAATCAGTTATTAACTCCGCCCTTTCAAGTTTTTCAACCAGTTCTTTTTCTGACCTGCGCAAACTAATGGCCCATACAAGGTTTGATAATAACAGTTTTAGTAGGCGTCTATTCCGCTGCGTTATCAATAATGAACCTGTTTTTTCCATCAAACCCACGATCCCCCATAATCCGCTCCCAAGAATTATTGGCGCCAAAGTCATTCCCCTGGGACTATCATAATTATCAGAAGATCCAGGCGCGCAGGACTGGGGATTGTGAAACTCTATGCGGGTAAATCCCATAGGGTTTATTTCTCTGAAAAGGGATATTTTGTCCGTTTTCAACAATTTGATCATTAGAAGGTCCTGGAACTT
>CAZFJT010000506.1:2841-3242 GCA_964519135.1 uncultured Syntrophales bacterium
AACTAAGTCCAAATCCTCGCGACCGCTCAAAATAAGGTTTATCGCCCGGCATACTCCCTGGATCAGAACATTATCCTCAAGGGCCGTTGGGGCTCGGCTGGGATCTAAACCACGGTGGGAACTTTGGGGGCCAATTGAATGAACCTGGTTGTCAGCATCCAAAAACCTTGCAACAAGCTCTTTTTTCTTGTGAATCTCTGATATGGCCAACCTGAGGGTTTCCCAATGAAAAGGCCACTCAAGTGTTGAAAAATAGGGGTGATTCACCATCTCGCTTTCCAGGTCTTTTTTATCTCCTGAAATGATAAACAAGAATAGAACACCAAGGTTCACAAAGATTTTCTCGCACTTTGCCATGAGTTCAGGTCCATGATCCGGATCCGTGATCATCACCACAGTAG
>CAZFJT010000507.1:0-1376 GCA_964519135.1 uncultured Syntrophales bacterium
CTTTCACGTCTCATATACGCTTAGGAAGCAAAGCCGCACTTAAGTGAATACATACACTCTAATCATTTTTGTTCTTGATTCCTGATGATCAAGGCGGTATATTAGGAATGAACGTTCATTCCGCCACTAGGCTAGTTGACCATGCGGCTCTATTGACTAAGCCTGGCGGCGAGACGCCATAAACGGGAAATACAAGAAACACCAAATACGAAAACAGCGCCTATGGATAGCAATGGATAAACGGGAAACAATCTTACACGCGGCATTGGAACTATTCTCTGAAAAAGGTTTCTATGGGACATCTGTGAATGAGGTCGCCCAAAAAGCGGATGTGGGGGCGGGCACAATATACAGGTATTTCAAGGATAAAGAAGAGCTGGTAAATGAGCTGTTCAAATACTGGAAAATTGAGATGTCCAAGGCAATGCTCAATGATCTGCCAACAGACATTCCAGCCAGGAAGCTTTTCCATGAAATATGGGCCAGGATGTCAAGGTTTGCGAAGCTCCACCCAAATGTAATCAGGTTTTTGGAGTTTCATCACCATGCGCCATACATGTTCGAAGAGACAAAAGCTCTTTCAGATCATTTCCTAAAGCAATTTTATGCCTTGATAGAGGGACTCAGCAGCAGGGACATGACCAGACAGGCGCCGCCGGAATTGCTCATGGCGATATTAATCGGCGCTTTTACAGGTGTCGCGAAGGCTTCCCAAATGGGACAATTGGAATTGACACCCCAGACGGAGGAATTGGCTGAAGAGATCTGCTGGCAAGCGATCAGGCGATAGGTTCAAGTAGAGCGCATATAAGGATTATTTAGTCCCGGTGGAATCAATCAACTAATAACGCCATATTGATATTGTTGTTATCAGCGCATTCAATAATCGGATCGGAGTGGCCAAAAACGGAATGAATATTCACTCCGCACCTTTTGTATAAAAAGATTTATCTTTAATTATAAGGAGGGAAAAATGATCGAAATCAAAGTAAACGGCCAAACCCACAAGGTGGACGCGGACTCTGAAACACCTCTGCTATGGGTCCTGAGAGAGCATCTAAATCTAATGGGCACAAAATATTCTTGCGGAATAGGAGAATGCGGGTCATGCACGGTCCACATGGACAGCAAGCCCGTGAGATCTTGCATAACAACCCTGGGCGAGGTCAATGACGCGGAAATCACTACAATAGAAGGGCTTTCCGGCACAATAGGGGACGCGGTGAAAGAGGCCTGGATAAAAAATGACGTCCCACAGTGCGGATATTGCCAGCCAGGACAGATAATGACGGCCGCTAATCTGCTGGCTGAGAATCCCGACCCAGAAGATATCGATATAGATGTGGCCATGTCAGGAGTTCTGTGCAGGTGCGGAT
>CAZFJT010000507.1:1386-3237 GCA_964519135.1 uncultured Syntrophales bacterium
TGATATCAGAGAAGCTATTAAACAGGCGGCCAAAGGGGATCCAAAATGAAAACAAAGGACGATCTACATAGGCGGGATTTTATAAAGTTTGCGGTGGTTGCTGGTGTTGGTCTGGTGATTTCCTGTGGCTTTGGCCGGGAAGCTACCGGGGACGCTGGTGGAACCGGAGTTGGAAAGAAATCCGAACCATTTAAGCCTAACGCATGGATAAGAATAGGCTATGACAATACGATCACCATTATGAGCCACCATTCTGAGATGGGCCAGGGAGTGATGACAGGTTTGGCCATGATAGTAGCTGAGGAATTGGAGGCTGACTGGAACTTGGTGAAATCTGAACATGCTCCGGCAAAGGCTGTTTATGTGAATCCCGACTTTGGCGTGCAGGCAACAGGAGGCAGCACAAGTATAAAGACCTCTTGGGACATACTAAGACAAGCTGGGGCGTCCACAAGGGAGTTAATGAAGATTGCAGCCGCGAAAACATGGGAAGTGGACCCAAAGGAATGTGTGGCTGAAAACAGCGCAATCCACCACAAAAAAAGCGGTAAGACTCTCAAATACTCGGACCTGATAGATAAGGCGTCAAAGATTAACCCCCCTGAAGATGTCCCCTTAAAGACGCCTAAAGATTTTAAAATAATAGGCAAATCTTTACCTAGACTCGATTCTGAAGCAAAGACCAAGGGAAAGGCTGTGTTCGGGTTCGATTTTCAGGCCCCTGAAATGCTCAACGCCATTGTGACCCATTCCCCAACCATAGGCGGCAAATTGAAATCAGTGGACTCTTCAAAAGCCAAAAAAGTAAGGGGTGTGCGCGATGTTACAGAGATCTCCTCAGGGGTGGCGATTGTCGCGGATCACTTCTATCAGGCCCTTAACGCCTCAAAAAAGATGAAAATAGAGTGGCTTCCCGGCCCAAACGCCAATCTATCCAATGAGAAAATATTCGCGAAATGGAAGGAGCTCGCGAAAAAAGGAGGAGATCGTCTCAGGGAGGAAGGATCTATTGACAGCGCCCTATCCAAGGCCGACAAGGTGATGGAAGCTGAATATTTCCTGCCTTTTCAAGCCCACGCCTGCCCGGAGCCAATGAATTGCACCGTCCGCCTGGAAAAGGACAGGCTTGATATATGGGTCCCCACTCAGAACCAGGGAGGCGTTCAAGAGGTCGGGGCAATGATGACAGGTTTGGACCTTGATCAGGTCTTTGTTCATACCACTTATCTTGGAGGAGGCTTTGGCAGAAGGGGTGGTGTGGATTACGTTAAAGAGGCGATAGAGCTGGCCAAAAAAGTAAAAAAGCCCGTAAAAGTCATGTGGACAAGGGAGGACGACATAAGGAACGATTGGTACAGACCCGCTTCCTATCATGTTGTCAAAGGAGCGCTCGATAAAAACAACGAGCCTTTGGCTTTATATCATCTGATAGTTTGTCCATCGCAAATGGACAGCATCATAGAAGATTTCGCTCCTGCCATGATGCCGGGATGGATGCCCAGGCCATTGAAAAATCTTGGCGCAAAGATTGCAATCCCTGTAGCCAAGTATTTCATGAGCGCGAAAGCGGCTGCAAGCGGCGCGGTGGATACCGCGTACGAGTTTGATAACCTTTGTGTTGAGTATGTACAAGATGATCCAGGGGTCCCGGTGATGGCCTGGAGATCTGTGGGAGATTCACGTAACGCTTTTGTAATGGAATCATTCATTGATGAGATGGCCGTAGCCTCGTCAACCGATCCCCTGGAATTTCGCATGAAGCTGTTGAAAAAAGCAAAAAAACGTAGAGGGGTTTTGGAGCTGGTAGCTGAAAAGGCCAAATGGGGCGCCAAACAGTCAGGGGATATATAT
>CAZFJT010000508.1:0-1217 GCA_964519135.1 uncultured Syntrophales bacterium
ATGTGAAACAACATTCAGGGTTTGCATTTTCAAATGACTCCATCATTATTTCCGCAAAGGTTTCGATACTAGAACCAAAAAACCCACCGCTTATTGGACGGTGGGTTCTGAGTGATCTTATATACTATTATCGCTTAAGGCTGTACACAACCTCCCACCGTCTTAGTATCGATCCACCAGAAACGCCATAGGGAATTATGATCGCAAAGATAGGGATATTCGGCCTGAAAAGCGACCGATGAATCATCGACAGTGTAAGAAAAGCTGTATTTATTGCCTTGATTAAACATAGAGACAGATAGTGGAGCATCGCGACCGATTAGTCAAGAAAAAAATCTCGTCCCCTGATTTCTAAGCCTTACCTGTTATATACCGGGGATCAGCGTCATCTATAAACTCTATCTCCACAATGAGGTCATCGAATGTGGGCTCTCCCTTGCCGTCACTGCAATGGAAAAAGACCTTATTACCGAACTCCTCAACTAGCATACCCGCGTGGCCTATCCATGCGTCTGAATTTCCGTTTTCGTCTATCCATTCGTTAAACAGGCTTATTCTTGTGCCCCAAGGGGGAGGTTCAAAGTAACCAATTACCAATTCAGGGCACGTATCCCTCCTGAAAATCCCCCTCTGCGCTTCCTGTCCCTCCACAACTAATTTGCCGTCATCAAGATGAATACTAAAGGCCTGAACTGGGTGTAGAATTTCGTGCAAGAACCGCAAGACAAACATACCAGGCCTTGTAACATGTTTGAAATAGGCTGCGTGCACGGTCAATCCCTTGTATTGCACGGTGGGTTTTCTTGTCCTATGAAATATATCCTCCAATATTTCTGTCATATTTTTTTCAACCTCCTGTAGAAATCTTCTGCAGCATGTTCTTCTGGCCACATTTCCTTGAATCTTGTTCCGCCATCTCTTTGTGGCGTAGGTGTGTGATGCAATTCTTTACTTTCCCATTTGCCCGTTTTTGGATTTATACGCTGCGGCGCCAAGCCTTGCCTCATTTTTTTGATATTATCCTCTCCATATTCCTTTTCAGCGCCGTCCTTAAGAGTCTGGTTCTTCCAATACCTTCGTCTCTGGACGCTCCAGGGCGGCTTTTCCCCCTTTGAATTTGGCTTGAGGATATCATCGCCGATTTTCCACCTGAACTTTTTCTTCTTTACCGCATTTAATATAAACCTATCAGCGGAACTTTTAAATAGCCCTTTTAT
>CAZFJT010000508.1:1227-3235 GCA_964519135.1 uncultured Syntrophales bacterium
TGGTGATATGATAAATCTTCTGTATGGTTAGATATCAAACAGGGTATGGGGATCAGGCTCAACAGCGCCGGACCCTAGACTGGCCGTATGCGCGGCCATATGCGCGGCCATTTGCAGCCGCCGTTTTGCTAGCAGTTACTGGGAGAGGGTTCGCAAACCACCACCTCCTTTGCTCGTCTGTAACAAGCATTCAATACTCCTCTTAATCAGTGGTTTATTCAGATAATCCAGTGTTTTTTCACAGATATTTTGGGTTTCTAAGTATCGTGGGCACAGTTATTTAGCGCATTGTGTTTTCTTACATACTTCCGGTCACATGGCTTGTGTTCATCTGATAATGGTTGCTAAATCCATCATTTATGTTGATAATGTCCGGACAAATTTCCGGACTGAAGCGCTATTTTCTTGATAGTCTTAATGATGTTTTTATGTTCTCCAGATATTCTCCATTCAGGCGTGTACGCTTGGCTGTATGACCTGCGCCTGTTTTGCGGTGAGCGTCTTTAGCGCAGTTTATGAGTTAATCCAACGGACTTGATACACACTACGTTAGTGGTTACAATAACAAGGTAATGCCATGGGAAAACGAAAGATCAATGCAAAAGAGCTTGTTAATGATCTGAAAACAGGCCTTTCCGAAAAAGAGCTAATGGCCAAGCACAAGGTCTCGGGCGATGGTTTGAAGACTCTGCTGAAGAAGCTCATGGACGCTGGCATGCTCACCCAGGAGGATCTTGGCGCCAGGAAAAAGGCCCAGGCCCAGAGAAAGGCCAGCCAGCAAGCGCCTGCGCCCACTACTCAAACGAACCCACAAGCAGATTATCAACCTCCCTCAGCCCCAACAGAGCAGCCTGAACCAGTGGCCACGCCACAAACAGTTGACCAGGAAACCGCACTCGCCATAGCTGAGCAAATAAAGAACGGCGCCCATGACAATGCGATCATGGGTAAATTTGAGCTGTCCCCTGGCAAACTCAAGGCCGTAAAAGAAGAGCTTGCCCAGCTCGGATACCTGCCTCAGCCTGAACCAGAGCCCCAAGCGCAGGAACTGGCCGCCCCTGCGGTATGTCCTTCCTGTGGGGTGGCCGCTGAACCTGGTGACCAAACCTGTGTTTATTGCGGCGCTCAAATGGATACTCCCACACAAGGCCCCGCGCTGACCCACGGTTTTAGAGAACCCGGGTCCGCGGATGATGATGACGACTATGAAGATGAAAAAACCTGTCCTTGGGAAGACAGGGAAAGTTACGGAACAATCAACGCATTCATACAAACAGCTTCAAACTGCCTGTTCAATCCATCATATTTCTTTTCTCACCTTCCAATAGACAAAGGCATGGTTAATCCCATCCTTTTCAGCATATTCTCAATGCTGACAGGCATACTATTCTCTTACGTGTGGACCAGCCTATATTACGGCACAGGAGGCATATTCTATTTCTTTCTTGCCATACCATTCATCATGGTAATAGGCGGCATATCCATAGCCATATTCCTGTTCATATGGGGCGGGCTCGTTCATCTGGCCCTGACCATAGCCGGCGGCGCAAAGGAAGGCTTTGAGGCCACTTTCAGATCTGTTTCATATTCATCGGTCACCCAGGTGTTCAACGCGATACCTGTAATCGGCTCCATAGCAAGCTTGTGGGGATTGGTCCTTACTGTGATCGGCCTGCGGGAGACCCATAAAACCTCAACAGGCAAATCGATCCTAGCGGTTGTTCTACCAATGATCATGGTCCTGCTCATTTCAATCGGCGTATATATTAAAGCCAAGCAAATGATAGTCTCCATGTTACTGGGCCAAATGGGGGCCAACCAGGAATTCACGATCAGCCCATCCGAATCCAGCGGACCATTGCCTGATGAGATCTGCGAAGCGTTGAACAACTTTCTGTTGGAGGTGGATTTGGCCGTAGACTCAGGGGACCCTGATGAAGCAAAAGGTCAGATCCAAAGAGCGCTGCGTGATTTGGCCGAAGCCGCTCAACCATACTCCCAGGAAAGG
>CAZFJT010000509.1:0-2156 GCA_964519135.1 uncultured Syntrophales bacterium
ATACCGCACGTATGGCCGTCCGCCAAGGACCTCCCCCTCCAAACCTCCCCCATCGCGATTCCAAATGCTTATGGCGTCCACGGTGAACGTTTACATAAATTTAAGTTTTATAGGTCCTTTTAATCCGGTTATTCTATAATCGTCGCTGTGAAGCTGTAAACCTTTGCCTCTGAATCTTTCCAGCCATCCCAGCCTATTCCGGCCTTATCCTGTGCGCAGTGGCCCAGAAACTCCTCCAGATTCCAACCCGTCTCAGTGGCCACCTGTGGTAAAAACACCCCTCGCCTGACCCCCTTTTCCACTATTATACCATCCCGGCCCAGCCGAAGATCCTTTATGGGATCTTTTACCAATTCAGGATTTGACAGCACTGAGATCTCAACGTCAATATCTTTTAGCTCTGAAGTTGTTATTGGGGCGCCCCTGAATCTCACATCGCGGGTGGCCGCGGCCACAGCCATCTCCTGCACGGTCTTCCAAAGCGGTTCATCTGTGGTAAATCTACCTATGCAACCCCTTAGGCGTTCATTATTTTTCAAGGTAACAAAACACCCGAGTTGTTCTTGTAATTCAGGATGATCAACTTTGTCAAATGGTACCCAGTCGCCCTTTATCGAAGCCTCTACAGTGGATTTCGCAATTGATAGCAGCTTCCTTTGAGCCTCTTCACTGAATTGAACCTTTGGTGTATCCTCCATTGCGACCCCCTCTGTTTTAACCCCTTTTGCGGCCCTTGAATAAAACAAGACCGCGCCGTAACCCACCACCTTACTGTTGTCATTTGAAGCTTCACCTGAGTGTGAGTAATCCACCAGGCGAGCTGAACCTATTCCCAGTCTCTTAGACGCTTTAAGCGCGGCTATTACGCCGTCAAGCCCGCACATTGTACAGAGCAAATTAGGGGCGTCGCGCGACATTATGCTTGCATTGGTGAGTTTTGTTCCCTTTGGGTCCAACTGTACTACTTTCTTCAATATTTCCTTATCTACGCTTTCAGCCAAATCCCCTTTGGGATAATGACTCAGATCGGTTGATATTATCACAAGTGATTCCGGATCCGAGGCAAACTCTGCCAATGAATCGGCCAGGGCCTGCTGATCAGCCGGATTAGGGCTGTTGATCAATATTGGAATAATCTTGAAATCCTTGCCGTTGGCAGCTTCCATCAAGTATGGGAGTTGGACTTCAATGGAGTGTTCTCTAGCGTGGGCCCTATCGTCAAACTCCATACGATCACTTGAATTGACGATCTTTTTGGATACTTTCTCATCAACAGGGACTTTGCCCAAAGGAGTTCTCCAGTATTCCGCTGAACTCAATGCGCCGCCTTTTGTGCGATATCTGTGCGAGGGGCCGATAATAAAAACCTTCTTAAATGGAAAACCGGTCATTTTCAATGGTTGATAAACAGCAGCCAAGCCTTTTTTACAGAAAAAATACCCCGCGTGGGGGGCCATGATCGCCTTGATTCCACGATAATCATCACTATCCTTGGCGATGCTTTGCGCCTTATCCATAGATTCCTTGATAACCTCCCTCAGCTCATCAGAAGATTTGGGATAAAATGCCCCGGCCACAGCCGGCGCCCTTGTCTTTTCGGCCTCTTGCGAACTCATACAATGATCAGGTTGAATTGACGCCAGGATAAGTAAGGCCATGGCCGCGTATAAAATATTCATTAACTTTGATTGTGGGAGTTGTGAAACACGCATATCTTGACCCATTAGATTCATTTAACACTAAACCTTTGTAAACATGGCCGGTTTCATTGACAACTCACAGGAATCCTTAAGGCGCCTTTTCTTATTGTAAACAAAACCCACTATGGTTATCACTACCAAATAAGATAGTAATCTGCGCCTGGGAATCTTGGGTTCCTCCATTAAGGGAGCGGTGTCAAAGGCCTCCACATATCCGACCGATTCAGGATTACTCATTTGACCATATTCCTGCAATCTTCTCGCCACATTCAGGACATCTTCCGTCCTTGATCCTGTTACTTACAACCGTGAATCCCGTTCTTTTTATAAGCAAGACCCCATCATTCGGGCAATAGGTGTTTTCAGCTTCAGTTCCAAGAATATTACCGATATAAACGTATCTCAGCCCTACATCAAGAGCGGTGTCCCTGGCCATGATCAATGTCTCCACAGGTG
>CAZFJT010000509.1:2166-3235 GCA_964519135.1 uncultured Syntrophales bacterium
GGGGTATCGGGTCCCAGATATTTCAGCGTCCAAGCGCATAATTCTCTAATCATGGCCGGTTTATCGTTGAACGTGGGAATCAGTAGATTGGTTATCTCCAACCAAACATCATTTTCCTTCATGATGACCAGCCCGTCAAGGACAGGTTTCAGCCTTGCTTGGCAAATCTCCTGATAGAACTTGTCACTAAAGGCTTTTACATCAGTGTTTGACGCATCTATGACTTTCGCAAGCCGCTCCATGGGGGCCTTATTAAGATAACCCGCTGTAACGGTAACATTCTTCAACCCTTTGGCCCGGCCTGCTAATGAACAGTCGAGCGCGTATTCATAGAATATTGATGGATCAGTGTACGTATAAGCCACCGACCTGCACGATTGCCGTTTCGCCAGGTTGACCACTTCTTCAGGGGGCAGTTGGACATTTTTAATATCCTCTGGATTAGCCTGGGAAATAGCCCAGTTCTGGCAGCACTTGCAGTGGAGATTGCACCCTGCGGTTGCTATAGAGAGAATCCTTGACCCAGGCAAAAAGTGGAACATGGGTTTCTTTTCTATGGGATCAATGTGTATCGCGCAAGGTCTACCATATGTAAGGGCCCTCATTTTCCCTCCAATGGGCGCCCTAACTCTGCAGTCGCCACTATGGCCCTCTGGAATCCTGCATTCCTTTGGGCATAGCTCGCATTTGAATACCAGTTGCTTAGACATTTTGCCTTGGCCGCGATCAATGATTATTAATCTTACATTATGGAAGTATAAGTAAGAAATAAAGGATTCACAAAAATAGAATCAATTACAAAACTCTCAATTTATTGAACAATATATACCTTCATTCCCAAAAAGACAAGATAGGGCAATGTTAACTGTGATTTACACTTGTTGAACCCTAAGCGCCATTGTATTTAATTGCAAACATCCTGGCCAACGCGCGTAACCCCATGAAAGATCCGGAAGGTAACATGAAGGAATCTCCAAATAACCGAATTGACTGGTGTGCAATAGGACAGAAGAATCTGCCTGAGAAGACCTCGTGCAAGGTTCATCGAATACTGGAAGACACAACCGAT
>CAZFJT010000510.1:0-3230 GCA_964519135.1 uncultured Syntrophales bacterium
TTCTTCTTGGATTGAAACAGCCACGGTCCTAATTATTTCGTCTCCTTCTTGGATGGTCTCATCAGGGTCCGCGAGATTGAACTTCTCATTCCGATAGTAACAAATGACGGCCGCTCCTTTAGGTAGCTCCAGATTATGTATTTTTTTAGCGTCGTCCTCTGTGGCGACAAAGGTAAAAAGCCTAGCGTCATCCTTGATCATGCTCGAAAGTTCAAGAGACGTTTTCCCTTCAACCATATCGGAAAGATAACGACTGATGGTTCTCGAAGGCACAACCAGGTTATCCAGTCCTAATTCATGGCATATTGTCTCAAAGCTTTCATCTTCTATTCTCACTATAACCCGACTATAACCAAGTGATCTTCCGACTAAGCCGGCTATTATATTGTTCTGGTCGTTATCAGTGAGACACAAAAGCACATCAGTGTGCTCTGGACCGGCTTCTTCAAGAACTTTCGGGCTGCCGCCGTCCCCCTCCAGGAAAGAACAGTCCAATGAGTCACTTAAATATTCCAGTTTCTCAGGGCTATTATCCACAATCACCACTTCATGGCCTCGTTGAATAACTATTTGAGCTGTTTTAACAGAGAGCTCTCCACCTCCTATAATGACGATCCTCATGAATTCCTCCTGGCTCTTGCGTCTCTTGGGTAGTGTCTGCGCCCCAGCCAGGTCCTGGGATATACAAGGACCAACCAGGCCATGATTTCCAACCTGCCGAGCAGCATGTCAGCGCATATGATTCCCTTAAGGTAAGACGGGAGTTCCGAACTGACCACACCTGTTGATAAACCCACTGTGCCTGTTGCCGATACCACTTCAAACAGGGAGTCCAGAGGGTCGTATCCGGCCGCGACAAAGGGAAGCCACGAAAGGGTTATTATAGCAATAAAGAGCAATATTAGATATAGGGCCTCTTCGATCTCCTGGGTTTCAAGTTTATGTGCGCCTAAACGTCGCGGTGTGTACACAGTTGGGGCCATCGCGGACCTTGACAAGAAAAGTGATACTAATTTAAAGGCTATGAGTAATCTGACTATCTTGAATCCCCCGGCCGTGGAGCCGACCCCTCCACCCACAGCCATGGAAATTATCAATATGAGCTTTGAAGATCCACTCAACTCCCCTATGTCCATTGTGGTGAACCCAGCGGTTGTCTGAGCCGAAATCCCAATCATTGGGGCATTACTCATTATAAAGCTCAGTGGACGATCCTCCAGATACCACATGCTCAACCCAAGAAACAAAGAGGCCAAAAGACAGGCCACAATGACGCCTTGGGTCTGTCTATCCTCCTTGATAACACTCAAGCCCTTCCAATATAATTGACGATAAAAAACAAATGATATGGATCCGCCTATACAAAGGAAAATCACTACAATCCGCCGCCACTGTCCATCCATATCGCCAAGACTCGCGTCATGTGGGGCAAATCCACCTGTTGAAACCGATGAAAACGAGTAGAGAACCGAATTGAAAAAACCCGCTCCACATAGTAACAATAAACCGATTCCAACTACAGTGAGACCTGCGTAAACAATGAGCGCATATTGAGCGTGAGCCCTGGTTCCTCCGATGAGATCATCTTGTGAGTTTTCTATTGCGGCAAGGCTCTTGGTCAATCGACCTGGTTGAATCATAATGGCAAGCGCGAATACCAATATTCCCAAACCGCCGTACCATTGCATCCACGCCCGGGCAAAAAGAAATGTGGGCGGTTTGCCCTCTACTGTACCCAGTGCGCTCAGACCGGTGGTAGTGCCCGCGGAAATCGCTTCAAACAAAGCGTCTTCATACGGTATACCAGACGCTGTCATAGGATAGGACATGACTATGGGAGTTAGAAGGAAGATTGTCGCGACAAGGACCAAAGCTTCATTAGTTTGGATCCGCTTTGGCGTGGGCAACCTCACAAAGAGCAAGCCAGAAAGGGTAAGTAGCAATATGATTAAACCGTAACGAACGGAAATTACATAATCTCCGAAATATACGGACACTAGGTACGGAACGCTCGTCAAACACGCCAGTACAATAAACAACTGACCAAGATACTTTAAAACTACCTGCGGACGAACCGCATACGCCAAAGCGTGATCGGTCATTGGGGCCCTTTTAGTCTACGGAAATCGAAATTCAAGGGCCCGCTCCCTCTAATCTTGCCTGATCATTGGGCCCTTCATGGGTAGTGATCGTTGGAATATTCCGGAAAACTCTGTCATTTTGTTGGCCACTGGGAAACCTGGACTCAAAGCCCACCTTTGCCAAGAAGACCAAGCACTCCTGTTGCGATTAGGTAAATACCAATAACATAGTTGAGAATGCGTGGATATACAAGTATCACAATGCCTGCAATAAGAGCTATGAGCGGCTGCAGACCCAGTTGTATTGTCATTTTTATTCTCCTTTCACTAAAGAAGATTTTATGTTTGTTTGCCTGGACAATTAAATATCACTCTGGCAAGGACATGAATACAAAAACAAAATCCCCGTTATTCACGCTTACAGATAGGTCTGCGCCCCTGGATTCAGCGTAAACCAGCCAAGTGGGTTTTGTTTCACCGCAACAGATAACATCCGGTGAAAACCGGCCTGTTAAGGAGTTGAACCATGCCAGCAGCATCGGTGAATTCGTTTTGGATTTAGCAGCCTGCTCAGCCGCTTCCTTAGCCTGTGTAAAATCAACAGATTCATCGTCTATGCGCAGTTCGATCGGATTGGGCAGCATTCCTGGTAAAAGGGGCTTGCATTCATTCATTGTATTCGTCCTTTTTCAACAATTGATTTTGCTACACATTTAGTGAAAGGTAAAAGATCTGACCCACTCCTATTTCAAGGGTCGTAAACTTCCCCCAAACATGCAAAGTTCCATACCTGTGATATTGTGATCTATTCAACCTCAAAACCTTCCCTAAGACCTTGCTCATAAAGCTCCCAATTGTTCTGGACCCAGTCGCTGGCCTCATAATGGGCTCTCTCTTCAAGCTCCTTGATGGTGGAAGCCAGATCCGTTAGCTGAACCGCGCCTGATTTACGCAGATCTTCTATGCCTTTGTACGTTTTTTCTGAAACTTTTACAGCCATTTTGATCTCCTTGTGTGAATTGGGTTGATTATCAACAAATACTGGAAGGCCAAGGTTATTCTTGATCTGTTCCCAGTGACGCCCCAGGTTGTTTAGTGAACTCTTTAACTGTTATTTCTATGGCTATTCTACTCCAAGAGGTTTTGTAC
>CAZFJT010000511.1:0-3227 GCA_964519135.1 uncultured Syntrophales bacterium
CCAATTCACAATCGATTTGTTTCGAGTCATGTGCGGAAAGAAATGTTCGACAGATAAATACTAATGGATAATTTGGAGAAGCCTTCTTAAACCGCCTAGCCTCTATAAAAGTTCTTTTGGCAATTGAACAATCGATCGCAGCCAATTGGCTCTAATCGAGTATCAAGTGTTTACTCTTCTTTCAATTTACCCAGATGGCCCTCTCAGGAAAGCGCTGTAGGAATTCCTCATAGCTATATTGCTTGACATTGGGGCGCCGAACTCATTAGTTATTAAGCAAACACTAAAAGACAGTTCAATAGTTCTTGGATCTGATTCCATCATCAGGCGTGAGCCATGGGGGACAATGGGAATGCCTTTTAAAAAGCTTTTCAATCCCACCGGAGAAGGCTTCAAACTTTTACGGGTATCCGACGAGCGGAAAGCGCAGGTCATCAAACTAATATCTGATGGCTCCGAACCTCATATGGGCTATTATGCGCTGATCTCGGCCGCCACAGTAATCGCTTCCCTGGGCTTGGTGCAGGATAGTGGTCCAGTAGTCATAGGCGCCATGCTCGTATCTCCTCTTATGATGCCGATCTACGGACTCTCCGCTGGAATGGCGCATGGAGATACGGGACTATTCTTCCAAGGCCTCAAGGCGGAAGTGGGCGGCGTCGCCCTTGCTATACTATTTGGAATGATATTTGGGATTCTTCCCTTGATGACGGATCTTACTCCAGAGATCGTGGCCCGTCTTGAACCGAATCTCCTTGATCTTCTGGTAGCTGTTTTTGCCGGCTTGGCCGGGACTTGGGCCGTAGTGGATGAACGCATTAGTCCTGTATTGCCGGGTGTGGCCATATCCACTGCTATCATCCCTCCCCTTGCCGTATGCGGCATCTGTCTGTCCAGAGGGGCGTACTCAGGAGCCCAGGGCGCGTTTCTTCTCTTCTTCGCCAATATCCTGGCAATTCTTCTGGTCTCCGCGCTGGTTTTTTGGAGGGCCGGATTAGGGGTCAGAAGAGAAAAACCTAAAGAGAAAAGATTCTTGCCGGAAATTGTTGTTACCATCCTCTTGTTGGTGATTGTAGGCGGTTTGCTTACCAAGACACTGTTCAGGGTAATGGATCGTCAAAATCGAACCGAAGTTGTTCGGCAAGTGTTGAGCGAATCCGAAGGTACGCATCCAATATTCTCTATAAATAAATTGGAGCATCGCCGATCCGGAAACGAGATATATGTTCTGGCCGACATCAACGTTTCAAGGGCCCTAAGCCCCTCAAAAGTGGCTCGATGGGAACGGAAGATGAGCAGCATTCTTGAATCCAGGGTGAAATTGACCGTGGTATGTAATATTTCTCAGGAGGTCTCTTCAGTCAATGCAAATGATGTGGCGGCTAGGGTCGGACTTGATGGAATAAATCTAGAAGCCCCGGTTCATCGTGATGTTCAATTGGTAAGGATAGCTGAACAGACCTTGAGGCAAGCGTTCAAGGATGTTGCCGACATATCCATTCAAGAGCTCGACCTTACGTATTTTAGTGAAAGACCTTCAATCGTTGCCTCGATTACAAGTCACAGATTGATTCGCCCCAGTGAAATCGGCAAAATAGAAGACGCCATTCAAAGTATTTCCAAGAGAGATGATGTTTCACTAATAATACGAAATCAAAGACCAATTGATAATACACGCTATGGACGAATACTATTGGGTAATATGCAGCTCTCTCCTTACACCGAGAAAGAACGCAAACTACTCAGCATAATTAAGGCTTCTGTGCAACAGCTGGGAAATATATACGTGAAGAACCTGGACGGCATCAAGCGCACGGATTATTGGGAAGTCTACGCTGAGATTGTGGGCGACAGAGTTATGCGACCTGAGGAGGTTAAGGAACTGGAACAAAAGGTATCAGAAGAGATGAATGAACCGATAAAGATAAGGGCTTGGACAAGGGCGGAATTGATCGTAACAGACGAAAGATACAGCATAGGCGAAAAGTTCATGGATGAACAAAAGACCAAAGCCGTGCATGGAAGGATAGAAAACAACCTGGAAGAGCTGCTTAATGTGGAGCAATGACAGGAACGATAATCTCCTGAAGGGCTTGGTTCAAATGGGTTGCTCTATCTTCAGACCGACCTTGTTTAGTCCTGATACCAGCTCATAGAGTATCTCTTCAAATTTAACGTAGCGCTTCATAAAAACAAGACCCCTTTCTCTGAAGTTGGGCTTGAGCCTAAGTAATTCATTGGCGGCTTCCTTGCCTTCATCAATTCTTCCCAGTAGCCCCAAAAGGGCTGCCTTTAGGAGCGGTTCCCAGAAATTTGATGGTCTTCTGAAATTCGTTGTCTCTTCATAAGCCTTCTCGTAATCTTCTTGTCGAACCCAATAATAGCACAATGCGTCATGGGCTTGGAGACTGTAATATGGATTCAGACTCATGGCTTTTTTTACCAGTTCCACCCCTTCATCAAATTTCCCACATAGGACCATTAGGTACCCGATGGTGTCCATGAAAAACAAAGATTGTGGATTGAGCGCTAGAGCTCGGTCGACTTCCGCGTTGGCCGCGGAAATATCATCGCTGAGGATCAAACAATAAGCAAGGATTGCCCTTGCCCTTTGATTCTCCGGATTCAACATTACTGCCTTCTGGGCGAGTCTCATAGCCTCTTTCATACCCTCGGGTTGTGGAAATATTTCATGACTATAGTTCACTGCATATAGGCGGGCTAACATTGAGCAGACCTGATCGCAGTCTTTCTCTATCAGCGCCGCTCTCTCCAAGGCCTCAGACGCAGCCAAGTAGGTCTTTGGGCAAAGACTCAGGCCAAATTCGTAATAGCGCAATATGGCTTCATAAGATTGAAGTTCATCGGGCGCCTTGCTTCTGGTTTCGTGGGCCAAGCGCAGCGAAATCACACCGTGCTCTCCGGCGATGTGGGCTGCGACTATCCTGGCTGTTTCTTCTTCAAAAGCCATCAAATCTTTCCCGCTAATCAGATGATATTGAGAGCCGGCCCAAAGTTGAACTCCAGTGGACTTATCAAATAATTGCGCTGATATCTTGAACCTTGCGCTATCTTTTCTTAAAGAGCCCTCGATAACATAATCGGTCGTCTTTTTTGAGATGGCCTCACTCTGGGCGCCGGACGGCTGTCTCAGGACTCTGAAATCCTGATAGCGGCTTAATTCCATCGCAAGTTCAGTGGTTAAACCCGCTGCCATATAGTTGAGC
>CAZFJT010000512.1:0-3222 GCA_964519135.1 uncultured Syntrophales bacterium
GACCTGGTTAATGCAGGGGCAAAGTGGGAAGATTCGGAACTCGTACGTGACTCCAACTTGATAACATCTAGAAAACCTGAGGATTTACCGGCTTTTTGTAGATCAATTATTGAGGCCTTATCTGGAAAGTAATCCTAAATGGTTTTGAAATGAGCGGTTTAGACAAGTTACACATCGGATCATAGCGCGATGGAAAAGTATAAAATTCAGGGGAATCTGGTTCAACCTGAAGAAATTTATATGGCCCGGGTGGTCATAGATCCTGTTAATGGGACCATAGATTCTGTTGAGCGTCTCCAGGGTTCCACAGATGACGCTGATTACATTTTTCCAGGTTTTATTGACGCTCATGTTCATGCGAGAGAATATCCTTTAATATCCGGAGGCGACGAATCATCTAGAGTTCTCCATACAAGGATGACCAACAAGGAGACTTTTCATACCGCCGGGCTTGCCGCATTAAATGGTGGTGTGACCGCTTATGGAGCAATGCCCAACGATCCTGTCCCTCCAATGGACCAAGCCTCATATGACTTAAAAGTCAAACTGGCAAAGAGTTCCCCTTGTCCGGTTGTGATAATAGGCTGCGCTTGCCCTGAATCGTCTCCCTGGGCGGATATACCCTACAAGGTCTATTTGGACGCGAATCCCTCTGTGAATACTTTCAATAATTGGGATTTGTTGGATAATGTACTTTCCAGGTTTCAAGGACATAGGGTCTTTTTCCATCCTGAGGATCCTGACGTGTTAGCGCGTATCACGTCCACTGGGCCAAGATGGATAACCAGACCGGCTGAAGCTGAAGTAAGCGCGGTGGAAAAAATCCTCGAACTCACACACAAGTACAACTTGAAAACACATTTTTGCCATATCTCCACAAGGTCCGCGGTTGAAATGATATCAGATTACAACAAGACCGCTTGTACAAAAGCAACCATCGAGGTTACACCACATCATCTATGTTTCAGTTTTCACAAAGACTCCGTGTATTGCGCTGTTAATAGCGGTATTATGACTGATCCCACTCTGCTGGGATCCAATCCTCCCATAAGATCAGAAGATGATAGAAGATTCATGGTACATGGCCTGAAATCCGGATTAATAGATATATTGGCCACTGATCACGCGCCCCATACCATTGAAGACAAAACAGTTGCATTGGCGCCCGGCTTACCACATTTGGATACATTGGGGCCATTTGTGGGTTGGTTGATCAAGGATGTAGGTTTTAGCCCTAATAGAATTGTTTCAATTCTTTCCAAAGTCCCGGCTGAACTTCTCGGAATCATTGATCATCCCGGATTGACCGGAATAAAACCCGATTCGGTGGCTACCATGACCATCTTATCGTTTAATGGGAATGCAACAATAGACCACTCTTGGATAGGACCAATGGGCCCCCTCATGACAAAATGCGATTGGACGCCCTTTGCCGGTATGAGTTTCCCTGCGCATGTAAAGAGCGTTATAATAAATGGGCAAAATTACTCTGGCTCGGACATCGAAAACCATACTTAAAAAAGATTTGTCAATTTGTTTGCCAGCAAACCGTTTTTTGGGATAATGTAAATGATAGGTTGCTATGTTTTTACCCATTGGCCCTGCTCGACAGGCTATGCGCTTACCTTTAATCTTCAACATCATCATAGGGCGCTTGCGCTGGCTTTATATATTGTAAACCGCTACCGCGCGCAATACCGTCCAGTGGTTTAGGAACTTTTGATTAGATTTGTTCGGTCTAACCCGAATTTCTAATTCTCAATAAACAGGAAAACACGCATGAAGGTCTCCAATGTATTTTGAAGGCAGAGACTTGATTTCAATGAACGATCTTACGCGCCAGGAGATTGATTACATTCTATCCCAAGTGGACGCTGTTCGGGAGCATCCGTACAAGAGTTCCCTATGCAAGGGGAAAATCGCGGCAATGATGTTCTTTGAGCCCTCCACGCGAACAAGAACTTCCTTTGAAGTCTCCATGAGAAATCTCGGAGGCGAAGTGGGGGGATTTTATGACCCAAGAATAACATCCGCGGTCAAAGAAGAATCCCTTTGGGACACTGTAAAGATTCATGACGGATACGATTTCGACATCATTGTTATACGCCACCCACTGAAAGGCGCGGCAAGGCTTGCGGCTGAAGCGGCCACGATACCGGTTATAAATGCAGGGGATGGTCCGAATCAGCATCCAACGCAGACTTTGCTGGATCTGTACTCAATCAATCATACCATCGGCAAGATAGATGGCTTGAAAATAGCCATGGTAGGGGATCTTGCCAACGGTCGCACTGTTCACTCTTTGACTAAAGCCTTATTAAAATATCATGACTGCCAACTGATATTCATTTCCCCAAGGGATCTGACCATGCCGAGATCTATCATAGACGAATGTGAGAGAGCCGGACGAGAGACCGGGGTGACCATTACTGAAGGCTCTGATATGGAAGAGTATATACCTGAATTAGATGTACTTTATATGACAAGGATTCAAAAGGAGAGACTGGAAGAAGGAGAGATTCTGGCTGAAAAGCTGCGAAGTGTTTACAGGCTGGAGGCTTCCATGCTCAAAAACGCAAAGCCGCACATGAAAGTCATGCATCCACTGCCCAGAGTCAAGGAAATAGCCCAAGAAGTGGATCAGACAAAGCACGCCTACTATTTTCAGCAAGCCACCAACGGTCTCTTTGTTAGAGAAGCGCTTCTCGCGCTTATTTTGGGGGCGGTCCAATGAAGTCAGCGCCTGTTACCATAGCAAAGATCAATACCGGTGTGGTTATAGATCACATACCTTCTGGAAAGGCCTTTGCCATATCCCAGGTCTTGGGCTTGGATGCAATGGCCAGGGAGACAGGTGATATTATTGCGGTTGGTGTTAACTTTGACTCTCCTTCAATGGGGCAAAAGGATATTATCAAGGTTGAGAATCTCAGGTTTTCCAGGGATATGCTTAATGTGATCTTTTTACTGGCGCCTAACGCCACAATTAGCAGAATAAGAAATGGAACCGTCACAGAGAAGCATAAGGTCGAGGTTCCTGACATAATAGATGATACTGTTGTTTGCCCGGATAGATTTTGCATAACAAACTATGAAGATCTGTCTGGAAAATACTACGTTACCAGAACAGATCCCATCACCCTGCTCTGCCATTATTGCGAAACCGAGTTTTATGGCAGGTTGATACGCTATAAACCCCCAAAGTTTTGGTATTAAAAATAT
>CAZFJT010000513.1:0-3205 GCA_964519135.1 uncultured Syntrophales bacterium
TTTGCTGAATAATATCATAGGGCCGGAGATTATCAATATGAAAAATAATATGCATATATTAAGAGTATTAATCTCATACTTGGTTTTTGTCTCTTTTATAGGCGGTGTAATGTCCGTGAACATATATGAGATGTACAATCCCTATGTTCCCCACAACAGGCTGGCCGCGGAACCGGGGAGACCATATAAGCCCTGGATGATACCAAAAAATTCCAGGACATATTACAGGCCCCTACCAGTTTGCGCTCCAACATGGCTGTTGTTTCCTGATTCCCCAAAGATCACTGAACCGGTTATGGGACCTTTTCAAATACCGGCGCCAACACCATAGGAAAGCATTTTATCAAAAGGCCCAATAAAGGGTTGCTAATACTAATGAAACCTTTATATGCCAGGGGCGTCCGGCTCTTTGGGTTCTATGGATTTAGGCTGATTTTTTAGCATCCAATCTTCTATTACTGGATAAACTTCTTCTGTGACGCGCCTTCCAACAACCAGATCCACGTGACCATAATGTTCTTGGATAGTATCGCCTTTTTCCATAATCTTGTACCGGATATTTCCTTTGGGTAACGCAGATCCTTCAGGGATCACTGCGTCCACAGGCGCCAAACGGTCCACTGAGCCTGCTATTACAAGGGTGGGAACCGGAGTGTCCAACAAATCTTCCACATATTGTCCCCCATCCTCAGGCCCCCATCTTTCCTGCTCAATATAACGACCAAATTCCAACCAAATCTTATTAGAGGTGTACATCTCAGAAGCTGTGGCTATTATGGATCTTGAAACCACAGGTAGAGTATTGGAAGGGTTATGGCCATCAACCACAAACCTTGGTGTTTGATGCGCCACAGGAGTGAGTATCTTGGCCATTATGGTTAATGGGAAAAGTGGCAAAAACTCGAGAATCCGTTTTAGGGACAGAATCCATTTAATCTTTTTTGAGACCATTTTGGAAAAATCAACAGGAGAACCCAATGTAATAGCGGTAGCAATCCATTTGTCCCCGTGTTTACCCATATGGGCCCGAATCAGCATTCCGCCCATACTGTGCCCCACCCAATGGACTTTATCCGTTGAGGTGATATTTAAAACCTTGGATAATATTACGGGCATGTCCAATTCCAGGTGGTCTTCAAAGCTCCAATCCAGGGGGGCGTCTGACTTGAAAAGACCAATACAGTCGCTGTTCCCCGATCCCCTCAGGTCAGGAACCCAAACGTCCCATCCCCTATCACTGAGCCATTCAGCCAAAGAGGGGCCGTGGGGCAAGTCAAAGGTGTAATGATTTGAGCTCAGTCCATGGCATAAGATCACGCTAGTAGGTTGCTTAGTCCCTTTGGGCCTGTATCTGTGGATAGCCAATCTCCAGCCATCATCAGTAATAGCGTAATGGGTTTCATCCTCTTTGGATTTTTGAGAATAGTAACCCGTAATGATATGGCCGGATCCTATTATTATAAGAAGAACTATAACTGCGTAAAAAAATATGGAAACAATGGTCTCGATCATGATTACCTCGTACAATGGAATTGTACCAAACTCAGAGAGATAGTTGAACGCCCATTAAGGGTTATAATACGCCGGAAGAAGCGCGCGTGAGAGAGCCGGACCGATCTTATATAACCAAAAAACAGCCATCAGAACCACTGCAACAACAAGCCCTCTGTTCCCGATTTTATCAATTGTTGAGAAAGCCAGGGGATGTCTTCTGGAAAAAATCATTCTGACTGTTCGATAAGGGGCCTGGGCCATAAATAAAAGGAACAGAACAGGACCGGCCGGGTTATAGCAAAAGGAATCAACAGGGTTCATATGACCCATTGCCACAAATGACCTGGTTAGCCCGCATCCAGGACAAGGGAAGCCTGTAATGGCCTTGAACCAACAAAGGTCGGGCAGCAAAATTTCTTTTCCAGAAAATGGCGCCCTGGCTATTAGATCACCGTCAGGGTTCATCTCTATCCAAAGAGATATCAGTATTACGATGAGCGCCAATCCGCTCAGAATGAGTTCCTCTGACATGTCTCCTTCATTTGGAAAGAAAATGGGCTTTTGGGGTTGATTATATGGTTCCTTAACCTTCTCGATTATCTGCTCTTGGTAATTATTCCCTGTGGAGTTCCGCATACTAGGCCCTGATCCAGTGAACATTTTCTTTGTCAGTTACACCTTTTTTGCTCTCAATGGTCAGATGTCAATGTCAAGCCGTTTCATGTGCCTATAAAGGCTGTCCCTGGATATACCGAGAATCTTGGAAGCTTTAATTTTGCTGCCTTTGCTCCTTTTCAGGGCTTCCAGACACAAGGCCCTGGTAGCCTTATCAAGAGCGTCTTTTAATGTGCCATGAATTGGGAAATTAACGGTGTGAAACCATTCTCTTTCCTGGGGGTTGACGTTTTCTAAGGCAACTTCGAGGTCCTGTGTTTCCGACACCATGATGGACCGTTCCAGAACGTTCCTCAATTCCCTCACATTACCAGGCCAATCATATTTACACAGAAGATCCATATTTTTTTCATCCAAGCCCGGATCATGGGGAAGCTGCATCTCTTTGGCCAGACGCGTCAGTATTGAAGACACGATTATTGGAATATCGTCCGCTCTATCTCTAAGAGGTGGAATATTAATTGTAAACACGTTTATCCTGTAATACAAAGCCGAAAGAAAAGACCCTTCCCTTACTTCATCTTCCAGGTCCCTATGGGTGGCTGCTATAAGACGAGCGTTGACACGAACGCTTTTTTCTCCTCCGACCCTAAGAAAGGTCTTTGTGTCAAGGAAGGTTAATAGCTTTGACTGCAATGTGAGCGGGAGTTCCCCTATCTCGTTGAGAAGTAGGGTGCCACCTTCGGCAAGTTCCAATAGGCCTCTCTTGGCGCCCCTCGCGCCCGTAAACGCCCCTGGTTCGTGCCCGAACAGCTCTGATTCAGCCAATTCCTTGGAAACGGCCGCGCAGTTTATTGAGAAATACGCTCCATTGGCCCTCTTGGAGTGGTCATGAATCCATCTTGCCAAGTAGTCTTTTCCACTTCCACTCTCACCTTGGAGAAGCACAATACTGTCAGTGGAGGCCGCGTATCCGGCTTCTCTCATCGTGTCTTTCATTGCCTGGGATACATAGTTATGCTCAACTGCTCCGCTATCAGGCCTTGAATGCTTTCTGTCGGTAATATCCCTTGATATTCCGCAAATGCCGACAATT
>CAZFJT010000514.1:0-3194 GCA_964519135.1 uncultured Syntrophales bacterium
CCGAATAGTTGATAGATTCAGACGCGCCTCCAGGCTACTATTTGCCCATGGAACCATCCTACTTGGCCTGTCTGTGGCGTTGGAAATAGCGCTCATAAGAATCTCGCCCGCAGCCTTCAAGGTTTCTCCAGCGGAACTCGCGCCTTTGAGGGGCGTGATGGTGGCAGGCTTCATAGGGGCAATATTCACAGGCTCTTTAACAGGTGTGCTGTTTCCGTTGGGTGTAGCCACCAGGGCCGAGGCTGACGACAAAATGATCGCCAGGCTGTACGGTCTTGAGGCCATAGGGGGATTAATAGGAGCCGCGTGCTTTACCCTGATTCTAGTTCACTATATTAGCCCTATAAACATGGCGGCTTTAATAATTCTTGTCACTTCTTTGGGCGTTTTGGCTCACAGTGTTTCCAATGGGATGCTCAGCTCCACAGTAACTGCGGTTCTGGCGATTCTATTAAGTGTCTCGGCCCTTGGTGGAGTGGGAAAACACTTCTCTGAAATGTCCATAAAATATAGATGGAATAATCTTCATCCCGGTCTCGAGCTTATTGTATCAACCACTTCCCCCCATCAGCGGCTTGAAATGGCAAGACTGGGTAATCAGTACTCTCTTTTTGGCGACGGAAAGATCATATCAACATTCCCTGATCCATATACCTCAGATAGACTCGCAGCCCTTGTTATGGCCCAAAAACCTCTCGCCGAAAAAATACTGTTAATCGGCGGCGGCGCAGGTAGCCTGGCGTCGGCTTTCACCCAGTACCCTTTGACAAGAATAGACATAATCGAGCCTGATCCGAAAGTCCTGGAACTTGCCGGGTCTTATATGTCAGGCACAGAGAAATCGGCCCTAAAGGACACTAGAACCAACTACATCACCATAGATGGAAGATTGTTCATCAATAATCTGGAAAATGACGTGTATGACATAATCCTTGTGAACCTACCTGATCCTGTGTCCTCTTTCTGGAACAGGTACTACACGATTGAATTCTTCCTTGGCGCCAGAAGAGGTCTCAAAAAGGAGGGCGTTATGGTCACAGGGGTAACCTCCTCCGAGAACTTCTGGGGCGCGTCCGTGGCTTCGTACGCAGGTTCAATATACAATACTATCAAGTCGGTATTTCCCCATGTGGTAGCCACTCCGGGTGATGAGACCCTATTTCTGGCTTCAGTGGCGGACAACATAGTCACTTTGGACCCAAATGAGCTTGCCGGACGATTTTTATCAATAAGCCCAAAAACAACAGAATTTGATCCCTCTGCCTTCAGAACCATTGTTGAACCCAACAGGGCCCGGTTTGTGGCTAAAGAGCTGGAGAAGGCGCCTGTACTTATAAACAGGGATCTTGACCCCATATCTCTGCCTTTGGCTATGGTACTTTGGGGTAAATTTACAGGGGAAAGCAGCCTGTATGTCCTTAACAGGATCAGGGAACAGGGTTCTGTGGTCTTCTTGGCGCCCATATTGATTTTTCTTGCCTTTCAACTGGGTTCCATCCTTTTCGGCTATGGGGACTCACATGAAAGTCAAGGGGCCACAAGCCTCTTCTGTATGTTCATAGCCGCTTTCACTGCCATGGGAACCCAACTCATACTCATTTACTCGTACCAGAGCCTTTTTGGATATCTATTTGAACAGATAGGACTACTTTCAGCCCTATTCATGGCCGGACTCGCGGCGGGCGCATGGATTATGGGCTCAAGGCTGAAGCTTGTTAAGTCCACGGGATTGGCCACATCTTCGGCAATGCTGGTTATGGCCGGGTTGACACTAATATTACCCTATTTACTGAGCTTATGTTCAGAGATCAGTTCGAACGCCGCGCGAAGTGTGGTGTTCATATATATTCCTCTAATCGGCCTGATAACAGGATGCATATTCTCCCTTACGGCCGCGTGGCGCTATGAGTTATCCAAAGGGGCTTATTCAGCCTCTGGCTGGGTGGATTCCGCGGATCACCTTGGCGCCGCGTTAGGAGCCTTATTGGTGGCCGCAATAATCGCGCCCTTGCTAGGCGCCCATCGAGCCTGCATGATCATGGCCGTTTGGCTGGGTGGTCAGTCCCTTGTGGTTCTTCTGGCGCGTTGTCTAAAACCATCTGTAAGAAAAACTTTGCCGCCAATAGGGAAGCCATCCTTTCCATACAGAAGAACTACTTGGATCCTTTTGTTCATAGTATGTTCGGCTTTCTGCTGGAGGTTAATCATTGGATCTCCAAAATGGGAAGCCCAAATAAAGTTCCAGCAAGATTTCCTAAGTGAGGTCTCAGGCGCTTCTGATTTCCGGTTCAAAGATGCGCCATTCCCCCACTATATTGGTATCAACACCGAAAATAATGGTAACAGCTTCTGCATGGCCACATATCCCCTGGCCGGACAAATCATGGGATATGGAGGGCCATTGAATTTGCTTCTCGCGCTGGATTCCAAAGGCGCCATACATGGGCTTAAACTGGTACAATCACAGGAAACACCGTCATATTTGCCCCCTGTTATTGAATGGTTGGAAGGATTTAAAGGTCTGTCCCTAAAAAACTCTATAAAGAGCCGCGTTGACACTGTTACAGGCGCCACAATAACTTCAAGGGCTATAATCGAGACAATCGAGGAATCAAGACCCAAGATAAACAGTGAGCTGTTCCAGGATGGTGTGTTGGAGAGTAAATCCCAGAGATCCGATATATTCGATGGCCTATGGGATTTGCGCGTTCCGGTTGTGCTCGGCGCGCTGTTTATTTTTTACTGGGCCTTTATTTCAGGCTCTAAAAGGCTCAGGTTTATTTCCCTATTAACTGGATTCCTATCCATCGGAATAGTCCTGAACTGCGCATTCAGCTCTGTGGACATATTTCAGACGGCCCTTTGGCAATTGCCTGGGGGCGGGGTCTATTGGAAGCTGATTCTTATTATTGGCGTAATCATAAGTGGAATCTTCTGGGGGCAAGCCTATTGCGGCTATCTATGCCCATTCGGCGCGTTGCAAGAGATATTTTCTTGCACACCGCTTTGTCGGAGGCCATCGCAAAAAGTCATGAGACCGGCAAGATACCTGAAATTCGTGATACTCGGCGCGGCGCTCTCCCTTACGCTCATTTCAGGGGATACAATCTGGAGTTCGTTCAGCCCGTTGATTTACTTCTTTGGCAATATACCAGGCTTTTTGGAGATTTCCCTTTGCGCGTTGATCTTGATCC
>CAZFJT010000515.1:0-3185 GCA_964519135.1 uncultured Syntrophales bacterium
CCTGCAAGCGTTTATCTCTTTAACAAGGAGATCGAATTTGTCTTCAGGCGCCTTTGCCGCGCATAATGTGCTTACATAACCTATTCTCCTGGAATTGATCGACGCGCCAAGACGCCTTATTATGCCTTCTTCCCTTAGGACGCGTACGCGGCTCAGAACTTCGTCCTCTCCTATTCCAAGTCTATCAGCCAATATCACATAAGGATGCCGCGCCACTGGAAAATCGGACTGTATCTCATTTAAAAGAGCCTTATCCAAATCATCCATTTATTTTCGTACCCCACTTTCCTATGTATAACACTGGGAGTAAAAACAATCGCGTTAAGATATCACACGACAACAGCGGAGCTTGCCCCTAAATTGGGCGCCCATGAACCCAAAACTCGTTAAAATCTTCCGCGTCATCAGGGTAATGGGTCACTGATAACCTGACTCCATAATCAACCCTCTCAGAACCAACCATGATCTCTCCTGAGCCAAGCTCTATTGAGGCCTTGTCAAGGATACCGAGACTCTCTCTTTTTGTCAGGCCTTCTATCAACAAACCAAAGAGCCCTGATCTGATCTTTCCCGCCACATAAGGTCTTTGCGTGAGCGATGTAAGCCGGTCTGTGAAAAGCTCCAGAAATTTCCTGTTCTTTTCTGGTTCATAATTGAGATATATGGACCCAAGATCCGAAATTTCAGCCAAAAGCAGCGTAAGTGTGATTCCCCTTTTTCTGGCCGCTTCAAATGTAACTCTGCTCTGGCCGTGAAAAGCCGATTCCGACAAGAGACCAGTTTCTCCGTCATAGTTCCTGACCTTCCCGAGCATGGCCTCCATCTTCTCTTTTAACGCAATCACGCTGAATAGCTTTCCGATTGTTTCCAACAGTTCTTTATCCCCAGGAGCGCCTGCTGATGACTCTCCCACTATGGCGACAAAACCCCCGATTTCCGCATCCATGCCACGCCAGGGAACTATAGCGAGCCTTGTTACATCAAAACCAAAACGTTCATAGGGGCTGAATACCACCAGATTGGTATTGCCGGTCTCGTGGGCCTCGGCTGTTAATGGCGCGGCTTGGTCAAGGGCTTTTGACACCCATCCCCCTTCCAGCCTGAGTTTACGGCCCGGCTTAAAAGCAGGGGGGAACCCCACACTTGCGTTAACCTCATAAGAGTCTGTACCCTTCTTTTTTATTGCGCTGATACCGGCTTTCAAATGTAGACCGCTTATCGCCATATCCAGAAAGGGCTTCAAATGTTGGGCGTCCTGGGCCAATATCTTCACATGGTCTTTTAATAGAAGGTTTACACTCTTGGTCAAAAAATCCCTGTTGGTTGATTCAGCCTTTGAATCCTTGAGTACATATATGGATTCCGCGATTTCCACAAATTCCAGGAATATATTGAGATGTTTAGCGGTAAATTTATTCTTTTGCTCTGAGTCCGCCCATAAAAGACCCCATCGACCTATGGATGAGGCCATATAGGATTTTACTTTCACAGGGATCTTGTATAGTTCCCAACGGAACGCTTCATCTCCATGTACATTTTGAAGCGCAGGCGAGCCTTGGGAGAATATCTTTCCGATAAGGCTATCTTTGATTGGCGCTATAATCGAAGGGTTAATATTATCACTTGAAGAGCAATAGGAGTCCAACTTGAGGGCTTCTTCATCATTGGTCACTGAAAGAATCGCTACGGTGGAAGATTCCAGAACATCGGCCATCAAGCAGGCCAAAGTGAGAAATTCGCCTTGTCCACCCTTTGTGGCTTCCGTCTCTCCGCTTAAATCTATAGTCACCTGTTTATGGCCTCCCAGGTCACCTTAACAACTGAAGGCTCAATCGAATCCACCTTGATACCTTCTGGTTTCAGGAATAGGTGGGCATTTATTTCCACCTGATTTTTCAGCTTTTCCACATCAATGGGCTCGGTAATTACCGCCTGCAATTTCTCAAGGTCATCATGTAATCCCCTGACTTTCACTTGTGAGGGAGTAATCCTAATTTTTAGGCCAGCAGGAAGTGATCCATTTATTGCCGCAGAGACTTTCAGGGTGCGAACAGAAGCTGATTCAATTTTCAGCCTTAAATCCGACGGCCTTATCTTGGCTATTTTCATGCCTGGAGGCACGGCTATGTTCTTTTCTGTTATTCTAAAGAAATTCACTCCTGTGACAACACCACTCAGGTCCACCGTCGCTCTGACGGACCCCTGTTTAAGGTTTGTCAGGCCTGCTTCCGATCCCCTAACCATAACATCCAGTTTATCCATCCATTTGCCGGTAAGCTCCATTCCCTCAGGGAGCCCGGTATACTGTATTGCGGCTTCCACGCCTATCTCGGTTCTTTCCGGTCCCACAACAACCAGCCATAGAACCATTGCCGTAATGAGCGAGAGAATCTTCAGGCGCCAATTTCTCGTGAACATGGACGATTCAACTCCCGAGCTACTATCCGGAGCAATCGTGTCCAGTTGCAAGCCTCTATAAAGGGCCCGCTTGAACTCCTCCTTTTTTCTGAAATTGGTTATCTCTTTGTTATCAACTATGGATACCTCCCCCCGTTCTTCCGACACCACAACACAAAGGGCGTCCGAGCGCTCACTCAAGCCCAGGGCCGCTCTGTGTCTGGTGCCGTACCTTGCCTCAAGGCTCTCATCAGAAGATAACGGTAGAATGCAGCTTGCAGCCTTAACTCTATCATTGACAATAAGAATGGCGCCGTCGTGGAGAGGGGATGTCTTTTGGAATATCATCACAATGGCTTCGTGGGAAACAATACATTCCAGGTCCGCGCCCTTTACGACCAAATTGTCCAGATGGTCCACCCGTTGAAAAACTATCAACGCGCCCAATCGTAATCGCGCCAATTCAGCCACAGCTTTCAGGGTATCCTCGAGAACCTCTGATTCTCCGTCGTTCTTGGCCCTGCCCGTAAGGATCCTTATAGGTCTCGCCCTATCCAGCATCGCCCTTATCTCCGGCTGGAAAACGATTACCAAGACTATTATCAAAGCCGCCCAAAGGTATTCAAATAGAAGCGAGGTAAGGGCCAGGCCGGTTTTTGAAGCAACAAAATAGAAAAGCCCCATTCCCAGCAAAACAGCGATTATCTGAACCGCCCTTGTCCAGCTAAACCATTCCAGCGCCAAATATATGAGGCAGGTCATGATAACTATGTCAATCGCGTTAGGAA
>CAZFJT010000516.1:0-3181 GCA_964519135.1 uncultured Syntrophales bacterium
ATCAGGTTCCCTTCATCATCTTCCCACTTTGAGCAATTAACCAGACAGAGCCTCTTATTTTGTGACGAATCTTTCATCTCAAGTTTGAAGTCATTCACATAACCTATGGCCGCAACTTCATTTAACAAACCAGCCCTGTCCCTGGGATTCCAATAAAAATTCGTTATATTGGCGCCCAAGAGCTCTGGGGAACTTACTCCAAACAGCCTGGCAGTGGCCGGATTTGCGGTTATGATATTCCCGGCCTTGTCGGCAATGTAGATCGCGTCATTTGATCGCTCAAAGAGTACCCGATACCTTTTCTCACTCTCTAATACCTTTCTTTCCATTTCTTTGCGGTCTGTTATGTCCGCTCCAAATCCCGCTACTGCAAATACTTCGCCATTCTTGTCCTCCAAAAGAGTATTGTGCCAGGACACCATTCTTTTTTCACCGGTTTTGGTTATTACCGGCGCTTCAACATACTCATACGAGTCCAAAGACCCTGATATAAGATGATTAAATATTCCTTTAACCTCTTCGTGGATCTCTTCAGGCAGCGCCACCCCAAACCAGTCTTTGCCCTCAATTTCATTGGTTTGTCTTCCAAGGACTTCACAGGTCCTTCGATTTACCCTAACCACCTTGCCGGTTCGATCTATCGCCACAAACATAACACCAGCGTCGTTCAAGTACTGCTCAGTCTGTCGCTTTTCCTTACGGAGTTCCCTTTCGTGTCTTTTTCTTTCCGTCATATCATGGAGCATAACCGCTTGCGTTGTTTGACCAAACCATTCCACATCAGTCGCGCGCATCTCTACCGCGCGCATCTCTCCATCAGGACGCAGTACATCCATACTAATAGATTCTTCTCCAAAAGAAGGCGCGCCGAAAGGATTATCAATAAGAGAATTCTGATCCTGTCCCAGGAGTCGCTCAGCCGAGGAGTTTGCGTATAATATTGTGCCCTCTGAATTAATGACCAATATTCCGTCTGCGCTCTTCTCCACTATGCTCTTAAAGCTCTTTCTGCTATCAACCAAGGCTTCTTCAGCTTTTTTTCTGTCATCAATATCGGAAATCAGATGGGCCGCTCCAACCTTCAAGCCTTTGGAGTCAAACATGGGATCAATCGTCACTTCCACCCACCGATCATCAATGAGTAGTTCCGTCTTTTTTCTATCATCAGTGAGCCCATCCTGATAGAGAGGACATTCAGGTATCTGCTCTTGAACTCCATGGGCCACTTCCCAGCAATGTTTGCCCACAATCTTTAAGGGTTGTACTCCAAAAAACTTCTCAGTGGCCTTGTTGGCCCTTAATATCCGGTTGTCTGTATCCAGCAGCCAAATAACGTCATTTACCGCGTCAAATGTCTCCCTCCATTGAACCGCCGAGCGTTCCAAGTCTTGTTCAGCCTTTTTCCTTAGCGATATGTCTATGGTTGTTCCTTGAAGGGCCTCTGGTCTGCCATGGTCGTCGTACGTGACCCTGCCGTGTATTTCAACCGGGATACTTTCTTTATTTTTGTTCAGTAATTCAGCTTCAAATATCACGCCGGTCCCCTCCAGTCCCTTTTCCAGCTCTTGCGCGATAATTTGGGTCATCTTTCTGAAGTTCTTTTCATCGCAATGATCCGGTAGTCTTGTGCCTATCCATTCCTCCTGGGTGTATCCCGTAAGTTCCGTTATAGCCCTATTGACGTATGTGAAACTAAGGTCCAGATCCATTTGCCATATGACTTCCAGAGAATTATCCGCAAGGAGCCGGTATTTGCGCTCACTTTCCGCAAGGGCCAGCTCAGTCTTCTTTCGGTCCGTAATATCTACGAGCACCCCTATCAGCCCAGCCGGGGCGCCTGCAGCGTCCATAAAGGTAGCTTTATGAACCATCAACTCGCGTTCCGCACCTCTACCGGAAACAACCGACCTTTCAACGATTTCAGAACCTGGGTTGGTGAGAAGATTCAGGTCCTGGGCGTGGGAAATCTCGGCGCCCTCCCTATCTATAAGATCGAATACCGTTGAGCCTATGATTTCATCTTTCGACATTCCATTGAGTTCCGCGAAGGCTTTATTACAGCCAAGATAGCGATGATCCGAGCCTTTGTAGTACACAGGGGTGGGGATTGCTTCGAGTAACGATTCAGTGAGTACTACCTGATTTTTTAAGATCTCCTCTGATCTTTTTGATTCGGTTATGTCCAGGTGAATTCCCAAAATCCGGGCAGGTGATCCGTCCTTATTTTCGTCAATAACTTTACCCAACGCGAGAATCCATCTCCATTCCCCGGACTTTGCCCTTATTCTTTGTTCGGCCTTGAATTGATCGGTCAATCCTTTGAAATGATTGTTCACAACCTCTAATACTCTGTCCTTGTCATCAGGGTGTACCAACCTGGCCCATGCGCTCAGGTTCGGCTCTATTTCGTCCAAAGAATACCCCAACATTCCGGCCCAGCGTTCGTCATAAAAGACTCGGTCAGTGTTTAGATTCCAGTCCCATAGCCCCAGATTGGCGACTTCAAGGGCGAGATTCAATCTCTCCCTGCTCATTCTCTTGGCCTCGCCTTCAGTTGCAAGGTCCTGGTTTGATCGTTTGCCGCTGAGAACAGATTCTATCGTCTTTGGAAGCATTTGTATTTGGTCATAAGTATTTTTTACGTAATCATCAACTCCCTTTCGAAAGGCCTGCGCCGCGATTTCTTCAGAACCTTTTTGGGTGACTACGATAATCGGAGTCTCAGGGGAATTGGATCTAATTAGATCAATAGCCTCCAAGCCGTCCAGTCCAGGAACATCAATATCAGTAAGCGCGATATCATAGGTTGCTTCATAAAGCCTTTGCAGAGCTTGTTCTAACGATTCGGCCATTGTAACAACAAAACAGTCGCGCTTTTTTTCAAGGGTATCTAGAACCGCATCCTGGTCTGATCGTGAATCACTTATGTGCAAGACTTTGATGGCGTCAGTCATTCCCAAAGCTCCCCTGACTTGAAAAGCCGGTTATTTAAAAATGATAGGCTATGTTTTGACGAGTTCCAAAAGGGATCGTGGCGTTAAAGTTACAACATTCATCGGGTTTCCATTATTAGGTGGATTGGTTTACTCAGGCCCACGAAGTTCCAATTCTGATTTTTTTAACCTGTTAGCTAAAGTAAAATATCCCAACAATCAAAGAATGTCCATTAGCCTAATCAATT
>CAZFJT010000517.1:0-3178 GCA_964519135.1 uncultured Syntrophales bacterium
GCCTAGATTTGAATAAAGAGCTTTGGGATGATAAAGAATATAATTAGAATGAAAAACTGGCGATCGCAGTATTTCATTTATCATCTTTTCATAATTATCATGCGGCATGTAGATCAAATCCGGATAATGGGATTGAAAAAAGTTTTTTCCAGAAAATCCAGTCAGAGCTATGGGCCTGTTATTTAGCCCTGAGATATCGATTATCTTTTTCTTCGGATTCAGCGCGGCCAACCTTCCCACCTCTGTTGCCGCTATTTCAAGGTCGTCCGGCATGGTTGCCACTTTGTCCAATCCAACCCAATAATCTTTCCATCTGACCCTATACTCGAGCATAGGGTCGAAATTCATGTGGATGTTGGTTGGTTTACTGATGCGGGCGCACACGTAAAAGAAATCCTTGTAGGTATGCAATATAAATACGCCTGCCGTGAGTATCAATACTGAGAATAGAAAAAACTTCAATCTTGATCTGGTCTGTAAAAACGAACTGTTCACAAAGAGATTGGCCCCTACGGAAACGCCCTTGGCGCTCAGGTATATAAGGACCCCATAAGTTGGGAAATAAAACCTGGATTCAAACGGCATTACCTGTAGAACAAAGAATAAATAATATAGGATGAAAGCTAGCGTGGATATCACTAGTGCGGCTTCCAGGCTAAAGTCAACTAATGGCCGACGCCTGAGCGCTAATACAATTCCAACTATTGTGGCCAATATGAATAACCATGAAATCCGGATAAAATGCAGAAGCTGCTCTGTGGGTTCAAACCGTAAAGCCTGGTAGATCTTTTCTGAGTAAATACCGAGTGATTTAACGTAAAAAGACAAGGGAAAAGGGTTACCAAAATAGATGGTTGCAGTCACGATCTGTAAAATTAGCAGCATGAATACACATAAAAAAATTGCAGCCGCGCTTTTACCCATTGGCTGATTACCGTGAATTATAGCAATAAAAAAAGGTATGCCCGCTGCGTAAAGAGTAAGATCCGGTCTGACGAAATAGGAAAAGCCCGCGGCAAGAATCATTACAACCATCAAAAAATATGACATACTTTGGACCCAGAGTTTGGAGAGCAGGATCAATAGCGTAAGATAAGCCATTACGAATGTGGTGTCCATTCCGCTTTCAAAATGTACCGCCAGGCTACGGGATGCGCATGATACCCCAATTAGTGTGATTGTAGCGCAAGAGAGTTTAATCCAGGCCTTTTCTCTTATACTGATCTCCAATAGCGCAATTATTAAAATCAGGAAAACTAAGCCGCATACAAGGCTGGAAGCAAAAGCCGTGACTAAGGGGTTCTCAGTGAATATGGACCGGGATATGGTTACCACAACTAAATAGAGCAAAGATGTTGCGCCATAGCTTGGTCCATCGGAATAGTTCCAAGCTATCACCTTATGGGACAAAATGTTGTCCGCATACCTTACGAACATATAAGCGTCGTCCCACACCTGTACTCTCGTATCAGCCACCCTTGTTAAAACTGTGGTCATCACTGACAAAATGACCGCGGACCAAACCAGATACCTGAATAGTTTTAAATAAATATTTCTTCGGCTATTACTGGGAAGAAGATTCATTTGTTTTTAAATAAGGTTAGGGCCATATTGCTATTACATGGCTGGTCAACCGGATTTGGGTTTGAAACCTATAAAAGTTGCGCCAGTGGGTTTGTGAATGTATGTTACAGAGAATTCAAAGTCTTCAAGATTTTCCATCCTCATGTAAGGAGATCTTTTTAGAAAGCGCTCAATATAATCAGAGGAGATGTTTTCCTTTGCCAGCCTTATGTACGCCAAGGACCCTATAGTGTTAAAACCCCTCTTGTAGGCCAATTCAAGCATCCGTCCACCCTTCTTTGCATCATGGGCGGCGCGGTCCACCACGAATCCAATGCCGTGCATAGTTGGTATTCCCAAAGAATAATTGATAATACCATCCTCGTACTCTATTATTTTGATGTCAGGATCTCTGCTTTTTAGCTCAGAGGCAATGGTTTCTCTATTGCTCCAGAACTTATATTCCAATGTCTTTCCACTGGCTGGGATTGTAATCATAAGATTTAAATGGGCGCCTAAATATAGCGCCAAAATGACGATCAATCCCATTTTAGTCGCTTTTCCCAATCCCATGAATTGTCTGTGGATCTGTGACAATAGAACAAGAGCCACAAAATTGAAAATCAGCATAGACGACACATAGTACCAAATTACACCTTGGCGTCCTACCTCTACAAAAAGGAAATTATAAAAGGCCTTTAGGCATACACCCACTAGCAGCGCGGTCAAGAAAATATTTGCATTGGTATGTTTTTTTAGAGGATCCCTAGTGAGTATAATAATAAAGACGATGGCCGAAGCTGCAATAAAAAGCATCTGGACCTGTCGGTAAAGGGCTGAAAGGTGTCTTACCGCGTTAAAGTTCGGCCCAATATTCTGCAAGAACATAGTTTCTACAGATATGTAGGCGTTTTCCATTAAAGCAAAACTCGCTTTTGCCGCGCCGCTAACCGGAAGAAACGACCCGGAACCTGAATAATTAAAAAGCATGTACAGTCCGCAGAGCACACAAGAGGGAAGGGTAATCAGGGCTATCTTTTTCAGGCGATTTATGTAAAGGCCCTTATCAAGCCACAGTATGGCTGCGGCAAATGCAATTACCATAAAAATATCGTCAAGTCTTGAGATAAAACAGAGGCTTAAAATAACGCCAATAATTAGATATATGGTGAGATTGTCTTTGTTTTTAACTTCATGAGATGCAACCAAAGAGATAAACAGGAACAAAAATCCCATAAAAAAAGCTGTCAGGGGGCTTTCCATGCCGTTCATAAAGGACCAGGGCGAGCCTGCGAATCTGAATATGAACATGAACAGGAGGTTAAAAAATCCAGGCGCTATTAGAATTCCGAGGATTTTCGAGCCTGTGAGTCGCCAGACCGCCAGCCCTGAAAGGACAATTCCTATGGTGGTAAAAACCACGCTGACCCAGAAAACCAGCTTGATCTGAAAGGCCTGATCCAGTGGAGATATCTGGAACAGCCAGGTAAGGTATACCTGCCAAAGGGGGTGAAAGCCTGTGGTAACATGGGCGCCGTCAAATGTGTAGAATCCTGTGTGTGAATTTGCCGCGACACTTAGATAATAGAATGTGTCCTGGAGAAAAAACTTGAAC
>CAZFJT010000518.1:0-3173 GCA_964519135.1 uncultured Syntrophales bacterium
AATTCAGCCGTATCTAGGGTTATTCCAGGAGGTTATTGTCTTTTGATTAATCTCGGCCCCCTCTTTTAGATAGGTTGATTTTGTAACGGCTCTGATGTCAAGAGAGGCTTTTAAATAACTTAAGGCTCCATAATTATAAAGTTTTTGTGGAGGGGTCCGGGGAGGCCCTTTTTACAAAAAGGGTTTCCCCGGTAAACGCTTACAGAGTTTTTTAAAAAAACGAGCCCTCCGGGTAACTACTACAAACATTCTTGATTGAATCAGGCAATGTCAAAGCGGCCAAGGTTCATAACCTTGTTCCATGCGGCTATGAAGTCATGAACGAACTTTTCCTGGGCGTCATGGCACCCGTACACTTCAGCCAAGGCCCTGAGTTCGGAGTCGGAACCAAAGATCAGGTCAACACGGGTTCCTGTCCACTTGAGTTCTCCTGTTGCGCGGTCACGGCCCTCGAAAAGGTCTTCATCCTCTGAAGCGGCCTTCCATTCCGTGCCCATATCCAGCAGGTTCACGAAAAAGTCATTTGTGAGGCTCTCTGGTCTTTTGGTAAATACACCATGGCCTGCGCCTTGGAAATTGGCGTTCAATGCGCGCATACCACCAATAAGAACTGTCATCTCAGGTGGTGTCAATGTTAGCAGTTGGGCGCGATCAACCAAGAGTTCCTCTGCTGATACTGAATATTTGCCCTTCAAGTAGTTTCTAAAGCCGTCGGCAAAAGGCTCAAGTACTTCAAATGATGGAACGTCGGTTTGCTCCTGGGACGCGTCGGTCCGTCCAGGCGTAAAAGGAACCGTGACATCTTGGCCGGCGTTCTTGGCTGCTTGCTCCACAGCCGCACAGCCTCCCAACACAATCAAGTCGGCCAGTGATACCTTTTTCGAGCCTGTCTGAGAGTCGTTGAATTCCTTTTGGATGGATTCTAGGGTTTGGAGAGCGGCCTTTAACTTAGACGGTTGATTTACTTCCCAGTCCTTCTGGGGCGCAAGACGAATGCGAGCGCCATCCGCTCCACCACGGTAGTCGGACCCTCGGAACGTTGAGGCTGACGCCCACGCTGTATAGACCAGTTCAGGGATCGATAGACCTGAGGCGAGGATCTTTGCCTTTAGGTCCGCGATGTGGGACTCGTTAATCAATTCATAATCCACTTCCGGAGTGGGGTCTTGCCAGATGAGTTCTTCCGCGGGTACTTCAGGTCCCAGGTATCTGGCTTTTGGGCCCATGTCCCGATGTGTGAGCTTAAACCAGGCTCTCGCGAACGCATCCTCGAATTCCTTTGGGTTTTCCAGGTAATGTCTGGCTATGGGCTCATATATAGGGTCGAATTTAAGGGAAAGATCAGCAGTGGTCATCATAGGCCGATGTTTTTTTGAAGGATCGTGCGCGTCAACTACCATGTCCTCTTCGTCCACATCCTTCGCGAGCCATTGATTCGCTCCAGCAGGGCTTTTGACCAGCTCCCAATCGTACTTGAACAGAACTTTCAGGTAACCCATGTCCCATTTTGTTGGGTTCGGCTTCCAAGCGCCTTCAATGCCGCTACCTATAGTATCGCCTGCTTTGCCGACTCCGAAACTGCTCTTCCAACCCAGCCCCATCTCCTGGATTGGCGACGCCTCAGGCTCAGGTCCCACATGTGAGGGGTCTCCCGCGCCGTGGCATTTGCCGAAAGTGTGCCCGCCTGCGACAAGGGCCACAGTCTCCTCGTCATTCATGGCCATGCGCGCAAAAGTCTCCCTAACATCAACACCTGACGCAACTGGATCAGGATTGCCATTGGGCCCTTCAGGGTTTACGTATATAAGCCCCATCTGAACCGCTGCCAGTGGATTCTCAAGGTCGCGATCACCTGAGTAGCGCTTGTCGCCAAGCCACTCGGTCTCAGTGCCCCAGTAGATATCCTCTTCAGGCGCCCAAATGTCTTCTCGGCCTCCGGCAAAGCCAAATGTCTTGAATCCCATGGATTCCAACGCGCAGTTACCCGCCAGAATGATCAGGTCCGCCCAGGAGATCTTCTTGCCATATTTCTGCTTGATCGGCCAAAGCAAACGCCGGGCCTTGTCAAGATTCACGTTGTCAGGCCAACTGTTCACAGGAGCAAAACGCTGATTGCCTGTTCCTCCGCCTCCCCGACCGTCGCCCATGCGATAAGTGCCCGCGCTGTGCCAAGCCATCCTTATGAAAAGGCCTCCATAGTGACCATAATCCGCGGGCCACCAATCCTGGGAATCGGTCATAAGATCATATAGATCCTGTTTGATCGCCTTGAGGTCCAGCTTTTTGAATTCCTCGGCATAGTTGAAATCCGCGCCCATAGGGTTGGACTTCTCGGAATGCTGGCGCAGAATGTTGAGGTTCAATTTGTTGGGCCACCAGTCTCGTATTCCTGTTCCACCGCCTGCAATTGGTTTGTCGGATCTTCCTGTTACAGGGCATTTGCTGTCTTCAGCCATAATGGGTTCTCCTTTATCGTTATTACTGTTGCGCAATGCAGTTGCGCCCAAAATGCTTTAGCGCTATTTGTCCTTATCTAATTGGGATCTGTAGCCCCTTTTCCTGAACATTGGAAGCACACACCACGCACTTCCACATGAGTTGTTTGAGCTTGCCCGTATGATTCAGTGGACTGTGGCGGCTGTAACTTGTCAAATTCATCACTGTAAATGTCCCGTGTCATCCCACACTTCGAACATACAAAGTGGTGGTGGGAATCCAGGTTTGCGTCGAATTTGTTTCCAATCCTGGATGGACCTAAGGTGGTGATCAGACCAAGATCCAATAGCAACCACAAAGTTCTATAAACCGTGTCAAGAGAGATTGTGGGAAGCCTCTCCCGCAGTCGTGTGAAAAGGGTTTCCGCGTCCGGATGGTCACCGGATTTTGCCAATTCTTGATACACCTCGAGACGTTGATGGGTCAACTTCACTCCAGCTCGCTTTAGTTCCTGTTTGAAACGGTTTATGCGTCGTTCCAGTTCCTTGGAAGGGATATCCATAAGTTCCTCTAAATAAGAATGCGCTCTCAATTAAGAATATCATCCTAACACACGCGGATGTCAAGATTGGGCCCTTGAAAAACTTTTACCAACTATATTGAAGGAGAAGATTGGATGGCGTGGGATTGCTTTTAAGGGAGTGTTAAATGAGAGGGGTTTCCAAGAGCTCAACAAG
>CAZFJT010000519.1:0-1755 GCA_964519135.1 uncultured Syntrophales bacterium
ATGTAATTCCGACCTTGATTGTCCTGAATGCGCAAAATGTAGAAACGGTAAATGCTTCAAAAAGAACTGCCTAAGAGGGCTCTGGTTGAATCCCTTTACCTGTGAGTGCCAAGCCCAGCCGTCCGCAGGAAGATGCTCGTCTGATGACCAGTGCGGTCCTGGGAAGGTCTGCGTTAATGGGCGCTGCCTGTCAACTGAATCAATGCAGGAAGGTCGCAAGGAAAAGGAAGATCTTTACGAAAGAAAAGTGGAAGAGCAGAGGAAGGCCCTTGAGAGTGAGAGAAGAGAGAAAACTCAGGAGCTGCAATTGGAGCGCCAAAAGGAGAGGCAGGAGAAAGCCCTTAAAGAACGCCAGAAAAGAGTGCAGGAAATTGAACGCCAAAAGATGGAAAGGCAGAGGGAATTGAGGCAGGAGCAGAGAAGGCAAACCCTGGAAACGCAGAGGGAAAAACTTCAGCGGCAAAGATATCTGGAACAGCGGGAAAAAAAGGAAAAGCTCCGTAGAGAAAAGGAAGAAAGGATACGAGAGGAACGAAAGCGTGAACAAGAAGAAAGGAAACGCATGCTGGAGCGTGAACATGAAAGAATGTTGCAAGATAGGTACAGACCAAGATATTAGCGATGTTAAAGAACTGATTGAAAAATAATGTAAAAGTTCACCGCGGCCAATATAAACAATTGGAAAACAATATTGGAGAAGATTCGCGCAGCAATGATCTCCACTGCTACTGGGACATGTGGCGGAATCCCATCAAGCGCGGTGAACTTCCACTGGGAGTCTGAATTATTCTTCCTGGTCTTGATAATGTTTCTTATGCTGTTTTTTAAGCTGATTACCCTTTTTCTTCATGTGTTTGAAATGGTTTCTGGAGCTCTTAGCGGCCATTCCTTGTAATGAATCGTGAACCGCGCCGGCCGCAGCCATGTCCGCGGCTGTGAAAGCTATTAGTATCGGTTTTTCCACATCACCCAGGAGCGCCTTAAGCTCAAGGGCCTCCACAATGTTCTCATTCAAGCCTGAGAGGCTCGATGGTATGGATGCGTTTGAAATGGTTCCAAATGCAGCCACAGCAATCAGACTGATTAACAGGACACGTAAAATCGGTGATTTCATGACCTACTCCTTTTAAGGTTTTTTGGTTCTATTGGTATCTCCTCTTGATGACCGTTCTCAAAGTTTTAATTTGATCGCTATACATCCAAAATCTCCCATTGATGGAAATGCTTCCGGCAATTTTCAATTTCACGTGGCGCATTTGCAAAGTTTTGTCCAATTCAATTAACTCTGCTGAGTTAAGGGCTAAGACCCTAGCTAACAAACCAGGGATGCGATGGCTTTGGTTTTCAAAAATTCTTGCAAGTATTGAACCGAAATTTGGATACTCAGAAGACCTTTACCTGAGCGGCCTTTTGTTTTTTAGACACACGCCGATATTGGAATATATGGCCGCGGATTGTCCTAATTGTCACAAAGCCGCCTAAGGTCCCTATATTTCCTATATATTAACTGTAAATATTGTTGACGCGCCAACGCCCGAAACGTTTAAACTTTCAGTGGTAACTTTAATTTCATTGTTGCCTTATCCCATTCTCCGTTTCACAGGGATTATTAATCCGACTTTTGACGCGCGACTGCCAGGCTCTCTCCTCCAACCCCCCAATTGTCCGGGTCTATCTCTTCGATAACCACATAGGTAGATTGTGGACTTTTATTAAGCGCTTCATGGAGGAGTTGTGTGACGCCCTTTATTAGCT
>CAZFJT010000519.1:1765-3165 GCA_964519135.1 uncultured Syntrophales bacterium
CTTTTGCTGGGCGGTCGCACCTTCTTTCGTTATCTTGATATTCACGTACGGCATGATACTCTCCTGAGTAAATTTTCCATCATTATACGTGTCTTATTCAGAATTATAAAAATAGTTTTTAGACTAAAGGACCATCTAACTCTTACGGATCTGTTCATAATGTTTGGAAATCAAAGCGCCAAGGAGATATGTCGTAGTGAATGGGGAGGGGACTGTTGAGAATGATCCGCGTTATAGCGAAGACTCCAAAAAAAAGCGGGGCCGGTTTAAATTCCAGACCCCGCCATCCTTTAATAGGATAGTTATCGTGATTAATGAATTCCGCCCATTTTACCGGAAAAGAAAGCACAATCCTTTCTGCAACTTTCAATTTTTTCTTTGTAGGCGCCTTGCTTGGTTCCGTTGCACATGGTTCCTGAAACTGCAAAGCAGTCTCTTCCGTGGTCAGGGTATGCAGGGCATTCGTTGGTTTTATTGCAATTCAAGGATTCCCAGCAATTGATTCTAGTCATTTTAAAAGCTCCTTTATGTTAGTGATTTAAGAAATCATCAATGCCGATTGTTACAGCAATACGGAGCAACAAACATGCCAGATTTGACAATAAGCGCCCAGATAGCATATGATCTACTAATAGAGCCATTTCCTGGGAAAGCGCCACTTTTCTTGGCGCATATTTCTTGACCAATAGATAATTGTTTTAGAATAATATTTATTCATGTTAATTTATAATAACTAACAAGATAAGTATTAATAGTAACTTAACGAGTCTGCGTGGTGTTTTTTTTACAACCATTGTGATGCTTAAGCAAACATATCAATCAACCCACTTATTAATAGGGACAACAAAATTCCATGAAAATCTCGCTCTTACGTGTGGAGGCCAAAGTCGTCTATTGCCGGGCTTGTCCTTGCTTTACTAAAGGATATGCCTGTGTTAGTTTCCACTAAAATTTGTGAATTAATTGGATGATCCAAGTGACCAAAGGGCTTCCATCATATATCCCCAAGAAATTCAAACGTGTACACCTTGAATTAACAAACAGGTGTAATTTCTCATGCTCTTTTTGTCCTGATTCAGTAATGACAAGACCAAGGGGTGACATGGGACTGGATTTGGCCAAGAGCGCGTTGGATCAAATAGCCCAATTGGATTTGGCTGAAAAGGTAACTTTTCACGTTATGGGTGAGCCGTTATTGCACCCTGATTTTTTCGAGATCTTGGATCACGCTCTTTCAAATGGCCTGAATGTTGGGTTGACCACCAACGGCGCCCTATTACGGACAAATATCATTAATTCCCTTGCTGAAAGGGATCTTCACCAGATAGACATTTCTTTGCAAAGTCCTGACGCGGATAGCTTCAACCTGACTAGGGGAACAAGGATCGATTTCCATAAGT
>CAZFJT010000520.1:0-3161 GCA_964519135.1 uncultured Syntrophales bacterium
TCCATGGTGTGTTGATCCATCTTATCCTTTGTTTCGTCATAATCAATATCGTGCAATAATCCCACCAGGCCCCACATATCAGGATCAGCGTCAAACCTTGGCGCCAATGACCTCATAATCGCTTCAGACGCGATCGAATGTTTTTGCAATGAATCCTTTTCAAGGCGCTCCTTCATGAGATCCATGGCCGCTTCCCTGGTTATTCCCCATTTTTCCGAGCTCATGTGGCCTCCTTATCAAGTGTGTCGTACTTTATAGAATAAACAGCGGAGTTACGTCAAAGCCATTAAGGACAGCCGGTTGTTGACAACCCTGCTGGGGATTACTAATTATCTCAATAATAGAGCGGATCGGCAATTGCTGATCATAGTGTAAAGGGGGTCTTCAAATGAGAGTGATAAATATGGATCATACAGCCGCCTCTCCTCTACTGCCAGAGGTAATCGAGGTTATGACCCCGTATTTACATGAGAAATACGGAAATCCTTCCAGCATACACAGCCTTGGCGAGGAAGTGGCCGACGACATGGGAATAGCCAGGGATCATGTGGCTGACCTGATAAGCGCTAAACCAACGGAAATGGTCTTTACCTCAGGTGGAACCGAGTCCAACAACTTCGCGCTAAAAGGGATCATGTGGGCGAACAGGTCTAAAGGCAAGCATCTAATAACGTCCTCTGTGGAACACTTTTCCATAATGCACGCTATTAAGGCTTTGGAGAAGCAGGGTTATGAGGTTACAAGACTCCCGGTGGACCAGTATGGGATGGTTGACCCTGATGATGTGAAAAATTCCATTACATCTCAGACCGTTCTCATATCAGTAATGCATGGGAACAATGAAGTTGGGACAATACAACCGATCAAGGAGATAGGCGCGATAGCAAGGGAACATGGAATCTATTTTCATACCGACGCGGTGGCCACTGCAGGGGTTTTGCCAATAGATGTAAACGAATTGAATGTTGACCTGCTCTCTATGGCTGCAAATCCATTTTATGGTCCAAAGGGTGTTGGCGCGCTATACATCAGGAAAGGGGTCAGGATTGTTCCCCTTATTGATGGAGGCATTCAGGAGGGAGGATACAGGGCAGGCACTGAGAATGTGATAGCGATAGTCGGCATGGGCAAGGCCGCTGAAATAACCCTTAAAGAGATGGACGCGAGGGCCTCGCATCTTATTCCCCTCAGGGATAGACTGATGAAGGAAATCCCAGAGGCTGTGGAAGATGTTCAGACAGTGGGCCATCCAACCCAAAGGTTACCAGGCAACGCCAGTGTGCTGGTTCAATATGTTGAGGGAGAAGCCATGCTGCTGTTTCTGGACATGGAAGGGGTAAAAATAGCCAGTGGATCGGCTTGCATTTCCAGATCTCTGAAGGTATCCCATGTGATGCTCGCTATGGGTATAGACGCGGGTTCAGCCCAGGGTTCGCTTTTGTTTACCTTGGGAAATGATAATACAGAGCAAGACATTGACGACACTTTGAAGATATTGCCTCCAATAGTGCAGAGATTAAGGGACATGTCGCCTTTGTACAAGAAGAGCGGAAAGCTGAAGGTGGCCGGATAATTGACCCAAAAACCGCTTATCATGGAAAGATATCTCAAATAATTTTTAAGTAATTGACTTTGTATAACTTGTCCCCAATTATCATATGGGGACAATATAAATATCGGGGGTCGATATGTACAGCGAAACAGTTATGGACCATTTTAAGAACCCACGAAATGTCGGAGTAATCGAAGACGCGGATGGAGTCGGAGAAGTGGGCAACCCTGCATGCGGAGATATAATGACCTTTTATATAAAGGTAAATGACGATAAGATCCAGGATGTTAAGTTTCAAACCTTTGGGTGCGGCGCGGCCATTGCCGTTTCAAGCATTGTCACTGAAATGGCTATTGGAAAGACACTGGACGAAGCAATGCAAATATCCCACAAATCCGTTATCGAAGCCCTGGAAGGTTTACCCAAGAAGAAGCACCATTGTTCCAACCTGGGCTCGGACGCTCTGCAAAGGGCGATAGAAGACTACCGCGCCAGACAGCGGGGCGAAGTGTATGAAAAACCTGTTGATAGCCCGGAGGTGTGCGAATGTCCTTCGTGCGACAGCGACGATCCTGAAGAGGCGCCGTACTGTCAGGCTGCCTGCCAAAGGGCGCCTTCTTGATTTTCTTTTCAATACAAACCCCAAGCTTTCAGCGGCCATGGCATAGCAGGTAACCAATTGTAATCACGAAACATGGCCGCGCGACCAATCTGCCGCTGTATTGATAATGCAATACATTCTAAGCTGTTATGTCTTTTTATTAACCCTGAGCTTCCATGTTATCTCCTACCTAGTGGTTTTGTTAGGACCTCCGGGGGGGGCTAATTTTGTAAAATTTCCTTTTTCCGAAAAAAATAACTAAAATTCATTAAAAAATTTGTAGCTACCCAATTGGCAGGGAATGATTGTTTTACTGCATTATCTCAAGGTGTTATGTTTATTTATTATGTTTGTTATGATATTTTTTATACATTTTACATTAAAAAAAGTTGACAACAATTTCATAATATGGTCTTTTCTATCTCAGCGACAAACCAACCCAAACCTAATCCTTCCTTTTTGCCCGTTACTTAACGGGCATTTTTTTTTGCCCGAAAAACCTTCCGTCCAAGCGCAACCGGCCCTTGTTTATAAAATACTTCATCTGTTTTGGCCTTTCCCGGAATTGTATTATCATATGCATATGGTAAAGGGTTTTGAAAAACACCTCCGTAATATCCACACTCACCAGCTTATTAGAAAGGGAATTGATAGAAATGGCCAATCGCACATTGGATGAAATGGTACGGGAAGTAAGAAATACAGTGGACATATCAAAGGCCGGCATGCTCCTTTGCCACAATGGTTTTGTTAGGGACACGAGCAGAGTCGGCGCCAAACCTGTGGAATCCATTGAATTAAAAGCCGATCATTCAAAGGTTGAAGAGATAAGGCAATGGGCCTTAAAGCTCCCAGGCATAGTGGCTGTGGAAATAGAGCCTTTTGAGGGCAAATTCCAGGTTGGGGATGATCTTTTATACATAGTGATGGCTGGAGACATCAGGGAGAACGTATTTGCAGGGCTGAGGTCCACACTTGATAGGGTTAAGTCCGAAGCGGTTAACAAAA
>CAZFJT010000521.1:0-3156 GCA_964519135.1 uncultured Syntrophales bacterium
CTTCTCAGGAGGTATTGCAGGCGCTCAAATGGGTTCAATTGGCCTGAGAAGTCCCTTTCCAGTTCATCGGCCAATTCTATGAACCAATCCCCAAGCACTGAAAGAAGCAATTCTTCTTTGCCTTTAAAATACTGATATATAGAGGCTTCAGCTATGCCGGCCTTTCCGGCAATTTCCGAGATTGTCGCGCCGCCGTAGCCTTTTTCGCCGAATACTTCTGAAGCCGCCTTCATAATCTTTCGTCTGGTCATCTCGCCTTTTGTGGGTTCATCCCCGTTCGAGTGGGCCAAATTATCATCAGTATTCCAGATCGCCGCCTTAATGAGTGAACACAGCGCGTCCGCGGCCTCATTTGGGTCATAGGGTTCGTCGAAAAACAGGCGCCTCAAAACAATGCTGTCAATGGCCCCAAACATCATCTCCAACACCAAGATCACCTCGACGTCAGGGTCCACCTGATGATCTTTGATACCTTCCTTTATTGCCTCAACAGCGAATGCGCTGTACTTTCTGATCATTTCGTAAGCCGGAGACTGGTAAAACGCCGGTAATGTTCTCAGCTCCCTGAGTAGTATTGAGGTGTAGTTCCTGTTTAATGATAAGTCTCTGAGTTGATGCCATAGGAGTTTCCGTATTTTGGGCTCCGCGCCTTTCATGCCCTGCAAGTGCTCGGTTATGCCGGCCAGGGTCTCTTTCAGATGCCTTTCAGGAATCGTTACAATAAGGTTTTCTTTGGTCTTGTAATATTGAAATATGGAGGCTTCGTGCACACCCGACTCATTGGAGATATCCGCTATGGTAGTGTCGTGAAAGCCTTTTACAGCGAAAAGGCGTTCAGCGGATTCAATTATGAGCCGACGCTTTTCAATCGCGGATAGGTTTCTGCGTTTTGAAGAGGACGCCCTGTTGATATCACTTTCAGGCGATCCCAAATGATCCATGTTTGTACTCCATGGTAATAGGGCGCGCGTAAATAAAAGCGCCCACTCGAATAATACCGCTGCTTATAACCCATGGCGCCACAAGTACGATGGGCGTTATAAAATTACTCAAAACCCAATATCACTCATATGTCACTTAGTCAAGATATATCTACTCTAAATTCCAGATAATACACTGTATTATAAAAACAAAAGGCCAATGAGTCTCATTGAGGCCTTGAAACAGGGGACAAAACAGAAACCATGAGTGTTTGGGTTCCGAAAAAAACCAATCTGTGAACTATTATTAGCTTACATGGCAATCTGGTTTCATTGAAAAAGATTTAGGGCAATGTAAAACTCTTGACATAGTTTTTATATAAGTTATATTCGTATTAGAGGTTTAGTAAAAACTCGGTTAGATATGACTTCATGGGCCATAAGATCGCCAAATACCAGGAAATGCAAATGTTGGCCCCATACTTTAGGAAAAAGTACCGAGACCTGATTTCAAGAATGGGTTTCAAGAACGGATGTAAAGAAACGACTCAACGTATATACAATGAAAGTGGCGGCCTTTTACATAATTAAAGCAACGTGGCCGTCAAGGTATAATTAATTAATATCCATTTGGTCCTTAAATAGAATAAGACCAAATAGCAAGCCAAGCGTAAGAGGAATAAAATGAGGTACGCAGAAACAGGGTTCAATTTAGAGATTGACTTAACCAGAGGAAACGTTGAAAGAGTGGAAACCGATCCAGCCGACACAGAGCTTTATCTCGGCGGATTGGGAACAAACGCCAAGATATTGTGGGACAGGGTTCCTCCGGAAGTCGAGCCTTTTTCTCCGGACAATCTGCTGATATTCAGCGCGGGCCTCTTATGCGGCACGCCGGCTACTGGTTGCAACCGCACTATAGTGTCGACCATTTCTCCCCAGACCCAATTGATGGCGTTTTCCATGATGGGCGGTTTCTGGGCCCCTGAACTTAAGTACGCGGGCTATGATAAGGTTGTCCTTAGAGGTAAATCCCCTGAGCTTGTATACATTTGGATAAACAACGACAAGGTGGAGATACGTGACGCCGCGCATTTGGCCGGAAAAGGCTCAGTGGAAACAGCCCAGCTCATCAAAGAGGAGCTTAAGCAACCCAAGGCCCAGGTGGCGGCAATAGGATTGGCGGGCGAGAACAGAGTTTATTTCGCTTCCATTGAACAGGGCAGGTCCAGCGCCAGCCGCCTTGGTATCGGCGCGGTCATGGGCGACAAAAGAGTGAAGGCCATTGTGGTGCGCGGGACCAAGGACGTGAATGTGGCCAAACCAATGGAGTTTCTGGAGCTCTGCAAAGAAGTCCATGAATACATAAAATTCAGGAACGAAAACCCCATACCGGGTGTTATGCCTATTTTAGCTGGTCTAGGGTCACCCCAGGAGATGAAGGTCCATGATGAGAAGTGGCACACCGAGAACTTCATGTGGGGTAATTCCAGGGTTCGCCAAAAGGATTTCTGGAATGAGGAAGTGGCCAGGGCCTGGACTGAAACCATGGAGAATATGCGGACTAGGCTGATCTCATGTTACAATTGTCCAATGACTTGCGGCGCGACCATCTCACCTCCAGGGCTACCCACGTACATGATGAAATGCTTTTCAAAGCTCACCTATACAATGGCCGCTTTCTCAGACCTTGAATTCGGCCTAGGAATAGCCCAGAGCGCCACTGAATACGGTGTGGACGGATTCTCCACTCCCCAGGTTATGGCCTTTGCTCTTGAGCTTTATGAAAACGGCATATTAACGGACGAGGATTTCCCAGGAATGCCTGAAGACAATGAGGGCAGGTTCTACTGGTTACTGGACAGGATAGTTCGAAGGGAAGGAATTGGAGATATTCTGGCCAATGGGACATATTGGGCGTCAAAGCAGATCGGCAAAGGCGCGGAAGAATACGCGCACAACAATATAAAGAAGCATGAGCAGCTTCCCCTTAAGTTGTCAATGTTGAACCCGATTTATTACCTGATGTATTGCACAGGTGAAAAGATCAACATTACCCAGATAGAAGGACAATTCCCCCAGGCGCCTTATCCCAAGAAAGAGCACAGGGAAAAGTTCGTGGAGGATTGGATCCAGGTCCCTGATGATAAATTCAAACAGTACTTTATTGACTGGGAGCCAAGGGGAGAAAACTCCATTCCGTACTATCCCACTCCTGAGATGTGCTGTGACATCG
>CAZFJT010000522.1:0-3148 GCA_964519135.1 uncultured Syntrophales bacterium
AAATTGTATTTCATTCCGTGTTTTATTTAGGGAATCATAATAACAGAGTAAGCGTCTACCGTTAAATTATAATATATCAATGCCTTAATAACATTTTCTATAAAGCGCTTTTATATGACTATAAATGTGTTTGATAAGGCGTGATTTAACTCACTTAAAGTTCTTTATAAATTGACAGTTAAGCTTTATTCGTCTATAAGTATTCATCGTTAATTAATTATATTGTCTTCCGGGGTCCATCCCCGGTTTTGTTTGAGTCCGACGGAGGGTACAGGGGTTATGGTCGGACTCCATTTATTTTGTTCTGGATTATAAAAGATCTCCCATTCCAAATAGCCTGTATGAGCAATCCTTTTCCCAAATCCTCTTAAACGGTATTCTAAAAATTGGCCTTGTACCAATCCATTGCCTCAATTAAACCGGATTTCAGATCATACTTTGGTTCAAAACCTAGAGATTGTCTCGCGAGGGATATATCGGCCTTTGAATGCTTTACATCACCAGGCCTTGGAGGATCAAAGATCGGTTCAATATTCGTTCCCAATATACTATTTAAATATGACAGTAGCTCCAGAAGCGAATACTGACCGCCTCTTCCTATGTTCACACCTATTCCGCAAGTTTCCAATGGCGCGTTCAACGCGAGAAGATTTGCTGTGACCACATCCTTTACATACGTAAAATCCCTGGTTTGCTCCCCGTCTCCATAGATCACGGGCTTGTGCCCCTTGAGAAGCGCTGTTATAAACTTAGGTATAGCAGCCGCGTATTGGGAATCAGGGTCCTGCCTTGGTCCAAAAACATTAAAATATCTGAGACCTATGGTTTGAACTCCATAGAGATCCTGAACCAATTTTCCGTAGTATTCGTTGATCTGTTTTGTCAGGGCATATGGAGACAGAGGGCTTCCCTCAGAGCCCTCCTTTTTGGGAAGTATTTCGCTGTCGCCGTATAACGCGGATGATGACGCGTACACTACTCTTTTTATTCCGGCCTCTTTGGCCGCGATAAATATGTTCAGAGTTCCATTGGCGTTGACCTGATTGGTTGTAATAGGATCTTCCACCGATCTTGGCACACTGCCCAACGCAGCCTGATGGGTGACCTTGTCAACACCTTTCATTGCTTTGGCCACAGAGTCAAAATCTCTGATATCAGCTTCAATGAATTCGAAATCTTTTCCCACTTCCCATTTGCCGGCGCCAAGGGACTTCAAGTTCTCCATCTTGCCTGTGCTAAGGTTGTCCAAAACTCTCACTTCATGGCCGGCTTCCAATAGTCCTTCAACTATATGGCTTCCTATGAATCCGGCCGCCCCTGTAACTAGTGCTTTCAATTTTTCACCACCAATGACTGTATTAGCGCGGCCTCACCTTTCAAGGCCGTTGTGTATTCGTGAATCATACTAAAAAATCCTTGAGCATAATAGCTCCTATTCAAGTTATCCTAAAGACAACTCCCAATTCAAGTTACAAGCTTAGTGGGGCCAAGGGGAGAGACCTTGCTCCAGCACGGACCCACGAGCAATGAACTCTCATACAGCCTATTTCTGAGACAGAGCCCAGTAGATCGCAATAATAGCCAATAATTCTCATGATTCCCTGTGACTTGTTATGAAAGCCATGAATATTCTCCATGAGAAACAATATATTGCAATTTGCACCATTATATAATTTTCCCTTAATGCAATATGCGTCGTTTCCCTCGCGACCTATAACTATCTTGAAAATTTGATACCTGCTAAGCCTTTGATATCCTCTGTCTATTTGCCCTAGACATTAAAACGGGCATGGATGGCAAGACCTTTGCTAAAACCGTGTCGAAGGATTTTGAAAATGATTCTTGCAGTGCCTGAACATCAAGGGCGGCTCGCGCCGGTATTCGACTGTTGTCGAAAGATCGTTATAATAGACCACGGTCCGGAGTCCGACCAAATCTTATCTGAAGAGGACTGGTCTGAATTGGCGTCGCACGAGCGCGCCCATAGGCTTCAAGAACTAAATATTGAAACACTTATTTGCGGAGGCATAAGCTCCAGGATGGAGGCCCAATTAAAGGTCATGGACATAAGTATATATCCATGGATCTCCGGGGAAGTAAGCCAGGTTTTAAAGGCCCTGCGTGATGGAACCCTATCGGATCCATGTTACGCGATGCCGGGCGCGAGACAATGCCGGAGGAGAAGACGGGGATGTTACAGCCCTTAATAACATTAACCGTATTTTGCCTACAAGAACTGGCGCGTCTTGTACACTAATTCCACGAGACGAACCCTTATGCAGTCTGATCTTTAAATAAACTAACAAGGATTCTTATATGACTGAACCAAAATGCTCATCTGATCAAACATGCGGTTCCTGCGAGACCGCCAACACATGCGACGCTGCGACCCAAGCTGCGCATATGGAGCGCAAAGCCGCTGAAAAGCTGTCAACTATCAAGCACAGGATAGCGGTTATGAGCGGCAAGGGCGGAGTGGGAAAATCGACGGTGGCAATAAACTTGGCGGTAGGCCTGGCAAAAAAGGGGAAAAAAGTGGGTGTCATGGACGCGGACATACACGGGCCAAATGTACCCAAGATGCTCGGACTCAAGCATTCCCCGCCGTCAGGAGGACCTGGGGGCATAATCCCCCCAGAGACCAAAGACGGAATAAAGGCCATCTCTATGGCGTTTATGCTCCAAAATGACGACACACCAATAGCATGGCGAGGGCCAATGAAACATGGGGTTGTACAGCAATTCATAGCAGAGGTGAATTGGGGCGACCTTGACTATCTAATTGTGGACTTACCGCCGGGCACAGGTGATGAGCCAATGAGTGTGGCCCAGATACTTGGCGCAGGCCTGTCCACCATTATTGTCACCACACCTCAGGATGTGGCCCTGCTGGATTCCAGGAAATCGGTTCTGTTCGCGGGCTCTCTGGGCATGAACATCCTTGGAATTGTAGAAAACATGAGCGGACTGATTTGTCCCCACTGTAACCAGAGAATCGATCTTTTCAAGACAGGAGGGGGAGAAAGAGCGGCAAAGGAGCTGGGAGTGAATTTTCTCGGCGCCATTCCCATAGATCCAAAAATTGTGGAAGGAGGAGATCTGGGCAAACCGATTATGTCAATGAACGGATCTTCCCCTACAGCAGAGA
>CAZFJT010000523.1:0-3148 GCA_964519135.1 uncultured Syntrophales bacterium
CCGATTTTTTTTATACTTAATGCTTCTTCTTGGTGGACGACTATTAATGGGACCGGCTCCGGCCCGCAGTATGACTTCAATTGAACCGCTTAATAAAGGCGCGCTGGACCATGAGTTTGATAAGGTCTCAGATGCCCTTCTTGCGGAGGCCCGGACTAATGGGCCTCGGATAAATGGCAGAGTAGCGGTTTTAGGCGCAGGTGTCGCAGGCCTGTCCGCGGCAAGGAAACTGGCCCTTCAAGGCGCGAAGGTGGATGTTTTCGAGGCCTTACCCCAGACCGGGGGTTTTTGCTCAACATTGAAGATAGACGGTTACAATTTTGACTTGGGGCCGCATATCTTTTCCAGAACAATTTTGAAATTGGCCCCATTCAAGCCGGGTGATTTGGACCCTGAAAGTTATACGGAATCTTTCTTGCTCAATGGTAAAGTGAAAAGATTCCCCAATGAGGTGATTTTTGATGGGTTCCTGGGGGATCTATTGCTGACCCTGGCCAAAAATACATTCAGCAGCGATATCAAAGGGTATGACAATTTCGAGAACATAGCTGAGAGGGCGTTCGGGTCCAAGGTGACATCAGAGATATTCAAACCTATGATAGAAAAATGGTGCGCGGCGCCTCTTTCAGATCTTGACGCGAGATATATGGTATCAAGGATTCACGCAAAGGTGACTCCGGAAATCGCGACTAAGTTTGCCGGTAATTTTCTAAAGGGATTATGGAGAAATACCCTAGGGGGAGCCCCCCAGAAGGCAAATGCGCCTCTCAAAGGGATATATAAGGAACTAAATCTGCGGCCCGCCCCTGGGTACGCAGGTAAGATCGGAGCGCAAATAATCCCGATAAGGTTTATGGATGGGGTGGAAAATGTCAAAGTCCATTGCAACAGTCCCATAAAGGAAATATTGATAGAAGACTCCAAGATAAGACTGGTAAGAGCGGGAATTCATAGCTTTGAACCTGATTATGTAGTTAATACCGTCCCATTGAACGATCTTGCAAATTGCGTAATCCAAGATGGGCCGCTTACTCCTTTGAAAGACCTTCAATATCTGGACATCCTGTTTTTAATGGTAAGGGTGTCAAAGCCGAGGCTTCTCAATTCCAAATGGACATGGATTCCCAACAAATCCTACCCTTTTTATAGAATGTCCGAGATGAAGACCCTCCACAAGCGGCATGCTCCTAAAGGTTCCACGGGAATATGCCTTGAAGCCACATTTGCCCCTGGTGATAATAGGATTCATGAGCCTGATGAGTATTGGAGAAAAATTACCTCCGATTTTCTGGACAGGGTATTTTCTCTAAAAGGCAAAGACATTATCGGTATGGATATAATAAGACGCAAATCAGCTTATCCCAGGTTCACCAAAGAGAATTGCTCGAGATTGACTTCAGTGCTGCGAGTTCCTTACAAGGCAAAAGAAATGAGCCATAGTTTTGACTTTAATATTGAGAATCTGTCATCAGCCGGCAGGGCTGGGGAGTTCATCTATCAATTGGCGCCCGCGGCCATAAGATCAGGGCTGAGAGCCGCCAGGGAGGCCATGGACTACCTCACCGATGATAACAGGACCAAATTGAGCTGAGATCTTGACTTGATAGTCAGATAATTGATCCTGTAATAGTTCCAACCACAACCCTTTGGGAAACAGGCCAAAGACCCGAATATTTTTATTTAAGTAATATTCAACTATATGTGGGAAGTCTTTAAATTTGTCATTTCTTGGAAAACCTATCCTTACTTTCTCTATCTCAATGGCCCTTAGCCCTGCGTCAATAAAGGGATGGGTAAAGAATACCGAGTCCGGAGGGATTATCTTTTTTATTAATTCACCTGATTGGTAGTTTTGAATTCTCTGGGCCCTGTGAGTTGGGTAATCGTACATCAGTCCTGCCCCAGCGGACCAGGCCATGGCCGCCATTGTACAAACCCATAGCATGGAGTAAATGATGGTCTTAATCTTGCCCTGCGCAAGTAATCCCATAAACATAAGTCCCATAAGAACCAGAACCATCCCCAGGGGCAAGGTCAGCAAAGGGAACCCCCGCCTGTCGATACCAGAGTAAATTTCATAGGTTAAAAACCAAAAAGAAAAAAGGGCGCCAATGATGATGACCGACCAAACGATCCATGAAAATCGTGTTGCTTCCTGTCTTATCATATGCAGGGATTTCGCGCTAAGAATTACCAGAAATGGAATAGCCGGTAAAAAAAACCTGTAATTTAGACACAGGCCACCTAAGCCATACTCGTTTTTCCAGTAGAACGCAAAAACGGCCGCTGGGACTATTAGAAGCAATAATGGCTGATAATTAGCTCTAATGTCTCTAAAGCTAGCAATTAAAGGAATTAAGATAATTACAAGAAATGGCGCGCTCTGTAGTAACGCTTTTTTATGGGCGTTTAAATATACTACGCCCCCTCCGTCGGATCTGCTAAGAGCCGGAAAATTTTTATTCCAGGCAAGGTTACGAATGTCCACTGTGGTGGTGTAGCCCCTGTTCACCGTACTGTCAACAAGCCCTTTTAACTTTGGCTGAGTGTAATACGCGCCCACTGACGCTACCATTATTACCGCTGCTACTACCAGGCCAACTATTTTTCCGGAGCTTGATTCAAGGAACGAAAGCGTTTGTTTTCTGGATACTATCCATAGAAGCGCTAGGAAAGCGACGCCCAGAAATATGATATCCCATGGTAAAGTTTGCTGGTAACCACTAAAGCTCTTTCCATAGGTTAAAGGATTGAATGAACCGAATTTTATCAAATTCATGTATGAAAGTGTCAACAAGCCTGGCGCGGAGCCTGTTAATACAGCCACTATCTCGTATTTCCTGGTTGGAGATGACAACAGAAAAGGAATGATCAAGCATGGTCGGGCAAGGACACAGTCAAGCCGAACGCCCGGAGAGAATCCTGCGATCAGTCCGGCCAAGAGCGCAAAAATTAAAGCTCTATATCTGTTCCGGCTCTGCAACGAAACAATAGTCAGGTAGAACGCACATAGCACAAGCAGCATGGAAGTCATATGGGGCCAGGCCGCCTGGGAATACTCCCACACAAACCCGGCCAGTGTCAGGATCAGGCATGCGTCCAGGGATATCTCGATGGCGCCGAACAAGCGGCGGGAAAGACTGTATAC
>CAZFJT010000524.1:0-2778 GCA_964519135.1 uncultured Syntrophales bacterium
GTTCCAGCCTATCAGTACGATGATCCGTGGACTCCTGAAGTGACAAAGTGCACATTCTGCTTTGAGAGGATATCAAAAGAGGGCGGTTTGCCCGGATGTGTTGAAATATGCCCAATGGAGACAATGACCTTTGGAAAAAGGGAAGATTTGATCGATCTGGCCCACAAGAAGATAATAGATAATCCAGGACGTTATGTGAACCATGTGTATGGTGAGAAAGAGGTGGGCGGAACCAGTTGGTTATATCTTTCAGCGGTTCCTTTTGACCAGATAGGTTTCAGGACGGATCTTGGGACGATTCCCATACCCTCTTATAGTAAGCCTTTCCTATCTCTTGTATCTCCGGTGTTTATAGTGATACCCGCGCTGGCCATGGGAGTTTACAGTTTCAAAAAGAGAAGGGATGAAGAGGCTGAGGCTGACATAAAAGAAGCCCTTAAAAAACAGAAGGAGGGCAAATAATGAACGGGACAACCACATTGGACACAAGGAGTTCATGGTTTCAGGAAAAGATCCTGCTGGGCATGAATTGGAAGGATTATTTCAAGAGTAATCTCACTCCGTTTAATGGTGTGGTCGCGATTATTCTTTTAATTGGAATACCTGTTATTATTTACAGGCTCGTGTACGGTCTTGGGCCGTCAACGAATCTATCGGACAATAATCCGTGGGGCATATGGATCGGTTTTGACATGCTGTGCGGAGTGGCGTTGGCTGCAGGAGGCTTTGTTATTGGAACAGCGGTTCATCTGTTCGGCATGAAGGATTATGAGTTCCTCTTTAGGCCGGCGGTATTAACCGGTTTTCTCGGTTATCTCTTCGCGATAATAGCCCTGACATTCGACCTGGGAAGGTACTACAGGATTCCCTATCCCATGGTGGTTTCCTGGGGAGTTAATTCAGTGCTCTTCCTTGTGGCCTGGCACGTGGCCCTTTATTTGAGCTGCCAATTCGTGGAATGGTGCCCTGCGATCTTTGAATGGCTGAACATGAAAAAGGCCAGGCGGATCTTCATCAAGGCCACCCTTGGCGCGACCATATTCGGTGTTTGCCTTTCAATGCTTCACCAGTCCGCGCTTGGGTCAATTTTTCTATTGATGCCTGAGAAGCTCCATCCTTTGTGGTACTCTGAATACATACCTCTTTGGTTTTTTATGTCCGCTGTGGTAGGCGGTCTTACTATGACCATACTGGAAAGCTCCCTATCTCACAGGATATTTCATAAACAGATCAAGGATCATGATCCAAAGAAGCTGGATAGAGTTATACTGGGGCTCGGAAAGGCCTCGGCAGTGGGATTGTTCGCGTATTTCTTCATGAAAATAATCGGGCTTGCCCATGGGAACAATTGGGGTTATTTAAACACAGGATACGGTTACTTGTACCTGGTGGAAATGATCGGTTTTGTCTTGATCCCCGCGCTCTTATTCACTTACGCGGTTCAGAATCATCTGGTTAATCTTGTTAAGCAAACTGCTGTAATCACAATACTCGGGATCATACTAAACAGATTAAATCACTCCATTATAGCTTTTAACTGGCATTTACCTTGGGAGTTGAGGTACGTTCCACATTGGATGGAAGTGGTCTTGACCATTACGATCATAACCATTGGAATACTCACATTTAGATGGATTATGAACCGCATGCCGATACTTTACGAGCATCCGGACTTTGAAAGCGCTCATGACTGAGACGCTTATCCAGGAGGGAAAAATGAGCAAAAAAATACTGGTGGTGGATGATGAGCCCCATCTGGTCAAATATATGACCTCTTTCCTTCAAGACAATGGATATGAAACATGTTCAGCCACAAACGGTGAAGAGGCCTATGAAGTGATGAAACAAGAGTCGCCCGACCTGATAACACTGGACCTGCAAATGCCCAATGAGACAGGTACGCGATTCTATAGAAATATGTCAAAGAATCCGGACTATAAAAAGATTCCGGTTATTGTGGTCAGTGGACTCCCAGGTAGGCATCTTGCCGTATCCAAGCCATTTGCGGTTTTTGAGAAGCCCGTTGACAGAGATGCGCTCTTGGTATCTATAAAGGAGGCCATTGGCTGATCATCGACTTCATCACCAGGAAAAGGTTCCTGAGAACAGTCCAACGCGTGATCCCATGAAAGATGAAGACTACAGAAACGCCCTTGAGTCGCTCGCTCCTTATACTACGATTCTGGACAGGGAACTGAATGTTTTGTGGTCCAATAGGTCCGCGCAAAGGGATTTTGGATCTCCAGAGGGCAAAAAATGCAATGAATATTACAACATCGATAGATTCAGGTGTGATGAATGCCCTGTTTTGAAGTCCTTTGAAGACGGAGGGTCCCATACTATTGAGAAGACTGTCCGAAAGGATGACGGCGCCACATTGAACCTGATGCTTCACACATCCGCGGTGCAGAACTCTGATGGCCGTATTGACAGGGTGATTGAAACAGGCATAGACATGACTCCCGCCAAGGAGATACAAAGCCAACTGATACTCCTTGGCGAAACGGTCGCAAGAATGGCCCATAGCATAAAGAACATTATGATGGGCTTGGAGGGCGGCGTCTATGTGGTAAACAAAGGGATTGAAGCGGACGATTGGAAGGAGGTCGAAGAAGGCTGGGAGATGATCATATTGAATTTTGAAAAGATCTCCCAAATCGTAAAGGATATTTTGTATTGTTCCAAACCCAGAGAGCCTGAGTTCGCAAGTGTATCCCCTGAAAAAATCCTGCGGGAAATCTATGAGCTTTTTAAGGTTTCCGCGTCCAAATATGGTAT
>CAZFJT010000524.1:2788-3139 GCA_964519135.1 uncultured Syntrophales bacterium
GTATTGAGCTGGTTTTAAACATAGAAAACGATATGGGAACCAATGCGCTGGATCCAAGCGGCTTTCACACGGTTGTTTCAAACCTTGTTTCCAACGCATTGGACGCTTGCAAAATGGACATATGGCAAGATGAGCATCTGGTTGAGTTGAAAGGCCGGAGTGATGAGGACGGCGCGACTGTGGTGGAGGTCTCGGATAATGGTGTTGGTATGGGATCTGAGTTAAAGGAGCATATTTTTGAGGATTTTTTTTCTTCCAAGGGTGATCAGGGCACAGGGCTGGGGCTTATGGTAAGCCGAAAGATTGTTAACGAGGATCGCGCTAAGTTCACCTTTAAATCAGAGAAAGGAG
>CAZFJT010000525.1:0-3138 GCA_964519135.1 uncultured Syntrophales bacterium
GGCGGACCGCCATGTATACGGTTTAGACAATACTCCATTCATAGGATTTTGAGGCGCTGATCGGAGGAGTTATCGCCCTACGCGCAGTAGCTCCCCTCCTGTGGGTTGCGCAATGTGCGCTCTTGGAAGCCGTAACCGAGCGCGAAGCGCAAGGTAGGCGCCAGAAGCTATTATTATGGGCATATTTTTATGAGCCATTTCGCGTTTAATTTTGAGAACTGGTATATGCTCACGCTACTTCCATTCCCAGATTTTCTCCTCTCTCCTCCCTGCCGCCAACAATTGAGGGATTACGATTCTTATTGACGGGATGTTTGACTTGGGGTCCAGGCTGTGATATATAGGGCTCGTTTCTAATATCTACGGAATATTAGAGTGTTACACCAATAACCTAAACAGGAGAGACAAGTGAGCGCAAGGCTATCGATCTTTTTGGCTTTAGTGATTTCATTAGTATTAATAGGGCCCCCCATTGCCGTGGACACTTTTGCCGCGGAATCCGATACCACTAAGGTTTTGGCCAAAATAGGGGATCAAACCATAACTGAAGAAGATCTAAATGACATAGCCGCTGCAGTGCCGGAACGTTTCAGGCACCTTTATCTTACTCCAGAAGGCAGAAAAAAGACCATCGAGTATATAGTGAATGTCTTTGTCCTTGCTGAGCAGGCCAAGGCTGAGGGCCTCCAGAAGGATCCCAAGGTGCAACGCCTCCAGCGCTTCACGGAAAATGATCTGTTGGCAAGGCTGTATCTGGAGGAAAAGAGCAAAGGCATTGCTCCGCCCACTGAAGCGGACGCAAAAAAATACTATGAGGAAAATATTGATACCTATACCACCCCTGAGAGCGTTCATCTGAACCATATATTGGTAAAGACCGAAAAGGAAGCCAAGGACGTTCTAAAGAGATTAAAAAAAGGTGAAAAGTTTTCAGACCTGGCCTCGGAATTGTCCCAGTGTCCCACAAAATATAAAGGAGGAGATCTTGGATGGTTGCCCAAGGGCACACTGGTTAAGGAGATTGAGGATGTGGCCTTTAGCATGCCGCCCAATGAGATCCAAGGACCTGTTAAATCCACCTATGGTTGGCATATTCTGCTGTTGGAAGACAAGAGACCCGCCACAAAGCGCGAGTTCGAAGACGTAAAAGCCTATATTATTGAGCAGATCAAGTTTCAGAAACAACAGGAACATTACAAGAAGCTGGCTGATGAGCTGAAAAAGAAAATGAACGTAAAAATAATGGTTGATTCCGCAACAAAGGGCGACCCTGGTAAATAAACCAACCTTTATGATTATACGGATTTGATTTAAGGCTTAATGGCACGGGCCGGTTTACTCCTCTAGTGGAACAAACATATCTTCCGCTTCTTCAGTGAACTGGCTCATATCACCCACTTGATCGTGAATTCTATCCAAGGCTTCTTCGGCTGTCTTTTGTTTAAGATCCTTTACCCTGATCATCAGGGAAACCAACTCAGTAAAATAGGTTTCGTCCATTAAATGGACCCTTGTTAGTATATCCCGCACTTCCTCGTCAGTAACTTCCAGGTCATCGGGCTTCAGCTCTCCCCTGTCCAACTTGACCATAAAATCAGCCGGAAATGCGTCTTCTTCCTCTTCTGAGGGTATCGCGCCTGCGCTCTCTTTCATCACAGGAGGTTTTATCTTTTCTTGGAACGCGCTTGCAAAAACCTTTATGTCAAGGCTCTGGATCAGTCCTGCAAATGTCTTTTCATCTTCTTCCAAAAAGCTTACTATCCAATGATACGCAGTTTGATCATCTGTTACGCCTTTGGTGGAAAACAGCTCATGATCCAGATCCAGGATGGACTGGACCCTATCAGGTTTTAATAGGGACAAAACTCCTATATGAGTGGAGCTGTGGGCCTTCATCATCCGGAAAAGGGTTCTATCTCCCAATTCATCCATCAGCTCCGATCCTTGCTCATCGTCAAGTAATAGCACCAGCTCTTGAGCGCTTTTGGGATCCTGAACCGCCTGTCTTTGTACGAGGGATATCCGCTCTTCCATTGGAAGGGCCAACATGATCTCAGCGGCCTGTTTGGGTTTCACCTTTACCAGATCAATCACTTGTTTTCCGCCCTCTGAAAGGGGCGCCATAATGGTATCATCCCTCATTTTATCTAGTTCTCCTCTGATCGACCCCAGCCTGAGTCTTCAATGGTTCGCACTGTGGCCAAGCCGTATTCATTGCCGTCAAAATCTTCATCAGTCCATCCTTCGTCAGGCGGCCTATAGGTCTCTCCACAATTAAGGATTACCCGATCCCGGTCTCTGTTGATAGAAAGCAATTGCAAGGCTTTTACCAGCTTTGTCTCAATTGACGGCTCTAAAGAATCCCTGAACGCGAATATTATTCTTCTGACATCCTCAGCGTGGTTCTTGTCCAGTTCAACGCCTTTTATGGACAGCACTGTCTTCATGTCCAGATAATCATCTTGGATCACTGCTTCTAAAAGCTTGTCTCGCAAGGGTTTGGACAGCCTCACTAGATGTCTTATACTGAATGCAATTGTAACTGTATCCATTTCCAATGGATTTTCCTTAACCAGGCTCAGGTAGGTCAGTTCCCTACCGGTGTTTTCAGAACAGAACTCTTCAAAACTTGCGTATTCAATGCTGACTTCAGGCGGAATTTTTATGTTTTCTTCATTGTTCATTGGTTCTCTCCAAAGATTGCACTGATGATACCCTGATACGGAAATCTATTCAATGGAAGTTAGATCTCATGGCCCAGACCGGATTCATTTGATCGCGCAAGTTGCCTACCCATGCAAGAATGATGAGATTATGATATATGGTCGCTTAGTTTAATTGAATCGGAAACAATGATTATTATGCGTTAAAATTTTATAGTAATAGTATTGAAGCCAAGGGACCGATAATGAAAAATCCAAGTAAAAAAGAAGAATTGATTAGAAAACTCAGAAAAGAGAATCGTTACGCGATTCTTCCCCTGAAGTACATAAAGACCGCTATGCTCGATGGCGCCCCAGAGGAGATGATACGCAGAAGACTTGATTTGGCCTTTATGGACAATGGCGCAATAGTGGACTATGATAACTGGAAAGACTCCATAGGGCTCTCTGTGGGCTACTCGGGTCATCTTATTAT
>CAZFJT010000526.1:0-3137 GCA_964519135.1 uncultured Syntrophales bacterium
CCACGGGACTCAGCCTGCCTGCCGGTTGACTTGAGTCTCATGAGTTTTTGCCCCAAAAGGCTGTAAGCGTCTGATGTGGCCATGACCTTTATATTGTCTCTCTGGCCTTTTATACTTGGTTTTGAGGCATAGGCCCTTCCAATTCTTTCATCGCGGGCGTTAAAAACAGGATCAGCCAAAACCAAAAGACTCTTCCCGTCATTTTGGCCGAATCCCAATGTTCTTCCCAGAGTAATGGCGGTCAATGACTGCCTGATGTGTATAGGATTCCTGTCAAACAGATATTCAAGTCCTCCAGGGTATGGTCCCCATTCCGCGGCCTTCCATTCAGGCTCTCCCTGAACAACCAAGGCTTCAAATGGAAGTATTGTAAGGATATCGTCAGGCGTAATAGTTATGGGACTTCCTTCAGGTATTTTTGAGAGTGGTTCCTTTAGCAGGATTTGGTACAATTTCTTGGCAAGGGCAACATTAAAGGACCCTAGGCGCACCTGCTCGAAAGATGACCTGAATTCACGGACAAGACGCTCTAGTTCCGCAGCGGTAATCTTCTTAAATGAACCATATAGAATCTTCTTGCCCTTAAGAACTCTTATGGCTAAGCCGTCATTGGTAACATCGTATACCAAATAGTATTCATCAGACTGGAGCTTTGCCTTTGAGAGCTTCACCGGGTCAGGGAATCTGACGGACGCGTACTCTTTGTGAGAGGTTTTAATCCTTTTTTCAAAATCCTGAATAAGCTTTTCTGATTTTCTTATTTTACGCGATATTTCATTATACCTGTTGGAATCAACCCGTTTTGGAATTACCGCCAACCCTTTTTTAAGCGCTGCGAATCTATTGAACAGCTCTTCCTCCTCTTGGAGGACCTTTTTATCTACACCCAGCTTCGAAACATCGGCCCGTCTTGCAATATTATCCGCAAAAGACCTTGCCTTTGAAATCTCGCCCGGATATATGGAGTCTGCGAATCGCTTCATCTTCAAATTTGTTCGTACCAGTCCGTCACCAGCTTCAATGGGTTTGAATCCACTTATGGGTGTAACAAAGAATCTTGGCCTCTCAGATAATAACTGACCCGCCCTTATTGATTCAGCCAACTCTGTGGCCTTGCTGTACATTCTTGCGGCCTGTCGGGTTCTTCCCTTGGATTCATACACTTTCCCAAGACCCAGATGAGCTGCAAATAGATCAGAAGTCCTGTTATATCTTTCAGCGTTTCTTTTTAATTGATCAAAAAGCCGCCTGGCTGTATTGAGATCGTCGCGCAAAAGGGCCAGCCTGGCTAAATCGCTATTGTATTTTCCCTTTTTTAAGTATTTTTCCGCGTCGTTGATCTTACCTTGTTCAATGAGTAAATTCCCTATCTTGTGATTAATCCGGAAGGTCTGAGGATTGTTGTTTCCAAGCTCTTCTAGGGCCAGCTTGAAAGAATCCAACGCCTGGTCATTCAGGTCCATGGACATGAGTGTATTTGCCTTTTCAACAAGCAGTTCAGCCACCTTATCTTGGTCGCGGGATTTCTTTGCCGCTTGAATTGCCTTATCAAAGGCGCTTACCGCTTGTTCCATGTATCCTGATTGTCGTAAGCCTTTTCCTGCGCCCATGAGGATCATTGCCAAATGATTGGATGCGCTTCCTTTTGAAACATTGATTGATCTGTTTATATAATCAAACGCTGAATCAAGATCTCCCCTGTTCAAATTTAGCACGGCAATATTCATGAGGACCATGGATTGGCCCTTCTGATTATTGGTCTGCCCGAACATTTTTAAAGAATCGTCGTAGATATCCCTGGCGAATTTGTAATCGCCATAAGCCTCATTGACAGCCGCCAGACTATTCATGGCAAGGGCCCGATCATTGGCGGGGAGTTTGTGGGAATCCTTCTGTATAGCTTCCTGAAACGAATCCTTGGCCTTTGAATACAACCCCAACAAATAGTACACATTTCCAAGTTCCATGCTTGTCTTATGTTTGTAAGACGCAGCCCCTTTCTCTTGGGCGTTCTTATGCCTGGATTCATATTTTCTCAATGATTTCTTGGGGTCCTGCCAAACCTTCCGAGCAAACTCATTATCAATGCCAAACATATTCCTTTGCAGAAGAAATCTTACTGAAGACAGCTCGCCCTTTGTTTCAGGATGCCCTGCTGGTAATTTGTGAACAGAAGGGCGAGATACCGCTCTTCTGGGAGTTGAACTGGGAGTTGAACTGGGAGTTGAACTAGGAGTGGAAACGTCTATATTCTCGAAAGATTTTTCAAATTCCTCCCATTTTTTTTGTTCTTGTAACTGCTTTTCCTTAATCTCCCTTTCCCTTTTTCGCATTTCCAGTCTGTTTATGTACCCAGGACTCACGCCTCTGGAACCACCACCACCGCCGCCTCCTCTTGATGTGGCAAGACTTAACCTTGTTCCCATTACCGGCAATACGAGTATCAATATTAAAATCCCCACAACAGCGCGCCTGAAATTATGGGACATATCTAGGAATATGATTTTTGATTCGGCTGACATGGCTCTCCCCTGTTAAACGAAAATTGATCTTGGAATTACTTTGCTTAGTTAATAGGGCAGTTTTGTTTATGATTCGATTACGAAGCTTCAACAACTTTTAAAAAGTCATTATTATTATGCAGGTTGATGAAATACTAAAGGTCGCGTATACTTTGGTCTCACTATCCATGGTTTCACGAGCCCTGTCAAGTTAACCGAGCGAAATTGCCTTATATTATTAAGATAATCCGATTGTATTGGGTTGTGTAAAGGACTTATTCTCCAGACGCGCCCAAGGATACTTCCCCTGAATTTTCCAACCTGATCCTAAAGAAATCCTCTTGTGTCTGCAAAAACACATTCACCAAATCCGGGTCAAAATGTTTGCCGGACGAGGACTCAATTATCTCCATAGCCCTTTCGTGCGTATAAGCGTTTTTGTATCTTCTTTTAGTGGTCAGGGCGTCATAAACATCAGCCAGGGCCACAATTCTTGCGGATAAGGGAATCTGGGGGCCCTTGAGACCATATGGATATCCTGTTCCGTCCCATCGTTCATGGTGGTAATAGGCCACGTCCATTCCAACGGATAAAAAACTATTTTCTCCAAGACTTTTCACTCCCTCCTCTAAAGCC
>CAZFJT010000527.1:0-3133 GCA_964519135.1 uncultured Syntrophales bacterium
GCTAATAACAATTAACCCAGCGAGCCGCGGTATTTTATAAGCATATTTAAAGACTTGTCAATGCGGTCTAACGTGGGGCGCCAAGGCATGGAAATCAAGGCCGGAATCCAAAGAACCACATGTACTGGAATCAATTTTGGTTATCCTGGGTACACCGTTGAATCGCTAAAATTCCATCTTCCTTATCATGTCTATTATTGCGTCTTTGATAACCGATACTCCAAGCTCCTCAAGGCTTTCAGGTTCAGAGGACTTTTTTTTACCTTTGGTTTCACTTTTCTTTTTTTTGTCTGAGCTGGTCTTGCTTTTTGATTTTTTCTTTTTGGAAGGTAGATCACGTGTTTCACATACCTTCTTTTTGGCGGAGCGGGCGTTCTTTTCTGATTTGTACGGGCCGCCTATGGTTTGATCGGTTTTGCCATCCGCGCTTATGACTCTACACACTCCATTCTTGGTCTTAATGATGTACCATTTCTTTTTGGCCATAACTGATTGGAGCTGATAGCCCAGCCCAATCGCCATTATAACGATGAGAATAAAGATCCGTTTCATTCCAGGGAGACCTCCCACCGGCGCTAACGGTTAATCGTAAGACTATTCTGGTTTTACCTGAATCCTTGCTTCGCGGCAAGTTGATACCCATCAATGGCAGGCCGCGCATTACCTGCGATAATCTGAAACGGAGGTTCCGGTAAAATAATACCGGATTCAGAGCTATGTCATGCTTGACATAGCTCCTGTTAGAATGTATCTATCTTTGTCAAATATCCCCCTATTGGGTGCGCCTGGCCGGTGTTCGTACAATAAGGAAAACCAATTCACATAGAGGCGGACAACAGGTTTTTTAAATGAACCGATTTTGGAGTCCGTTAATTCTTACCGTCACATTAAGGAGATGAATGATTATGTTTAGAAAAATCGTGCCGCTGTTTAGTGTCATGTTGCTATTAGCTTTAGTTTCAATAGGTTGCTGTGATGAGAAATGCGCCGGGGTCTATGGAGATGGTCCCAATAAGTTCACATTGGCCACTGGGAGTCCTGGGGCGTTGGGGCTAGTGGAAGCCCTGGCAAAAAGCTTCAATGAAAAGAACCAGTCCACATTGTGCTGGATAAAAGCAGGCTCAGGCGCATCCCTGAAACTCCTGAAAGCTAAAAAGGTCGATATGGTCATGGTCCATGCGCCCGCCGCGGAAAAGAAGGCTGTCAAGGAAGGATGGGCCATAAACAGGTCTTTGATTGGGTCCAATGAGTTCTATATTGTGGGGCCGCCAGATGATCCGGCAAAAATAGCTGAAGCCAAGACCGCGGCCGAGGCTTATGGCAAAATAGCCAATGCAAAGGCAAAGTTCTTTTCCAGGGGAGACAATTCAGGAACCCATAAGAAAGAAATGTATATTTGGGAGCTTGCCAAGATAGAACCAAAAGGCGGCTGGTACATTGTAACGAACGATTTTATGACACCTACTCTGAAAAAGGCCAACGCGGAGAAAGGTTACTTTATGTCCGATTCCAGCACATGGGTGGCAAACAAGAGCAAATTGGACAATATCAAAGTCCTGTTCAAGGGCGATCCGATTCTGATAAACACCTACCATGCGCTATGCGCTCCTGAAGGCGCCACTGACGGGCAAAAACTCGGTGGGCTTTTCGTGGAGTTTGTAGCTTCTGAGGAAGGCCAGAAGATTATTGGAGATTACGGAAAAGATAAATTCGGCGATCCAATGTATAACGACGCTGAGTACGCCAAGAAATACGACCACTAAGAATATCATTCCATCGACCCGCCGGTTATCATGACTTCATGGCGACCGGCGCGCCACAAAACATTTTACAAACAGGCCTCCTGGTAATATCCTTACAAAGCCAAGTTTTTTGACTTTTTTTTATGGTACTGATCGGATTGGGAAGAGTCAGCATGGTAAGCTCTATGGATATGGCCCTCAAGCAATGGGACATTCCCAGAGAAAAAGATATGGATGATCACTGTATCTATAGTAATTCGTAAGCGCTCACCGTGGTCGCCATAAACATTTGGAATCACGATGGGGGAGGTTTGGAGGGGGAGATGGTCTCCCCATCCAATCGAACCGGGCGCAGAACCGCTTCAAGCCCGGTGGACTATTACAGTAATTCTAGCAATAAAACACGGAATGATCGGACGCTCGATGGGGAGGTCCAGGAGGGGAGGTCCTCGGCGGACCGCCATATATCCAGTTTAGACAATGCTCTATGCATGCGATTTTGAGGCGCTTACACCTGACGTGACCTCAGGCGGCGCGTAGTCTGTTCTCAATGTTTTCAGGAGCCCGTACCCCATTGCCAGTAGTATGACGGCAAAAGGTAGTCCTGTGGTTATGGTTGCAGCCTGCAAAGCCACCAGTCCCCCTCCCACCATCAAGACCGCAGCGGATAATGACATTGCAACCACCCAGAATAGTTGACGCTTGACAGATGGATCCGTGCCGTTTGAGGTTATGGTGGCCACAACCACAGCCCCTGAATTGGCTGATGTGACAAAAAACAGGAGTATAATAGCCACTGTCAGAGCTGAAGATACCTGGGACAATGGGAAGTTTGCAAGGAACTGGAAAAGGGACAAGGACACGTTTGCTTCTACGGCTTGGGTAAGCCCACCGGCCCTGAAAATTTCAATATTCAAGGCAGCGCCGCCGAATACAGTCATCCATATGAAATTAAATGTGGAAGGAACAAGCATCACACCGAGCATGAATTCCCTTATGGTGCGACCCTTGGAGATCTTTGCTATAAACAAGCCGACAAATGGCGACCAGGAAATCCACCAGCCCCAATAAAACACGGTCCATTTGTCCTGCCAATTTGTGCCTGAGTACGTATCATTCCAAGTGGCCAGCCGTAGTAAGTCGCTCAGGTACTTGCCTATGTTCTCGCCCAGGGCCTTGAGAACAAACACTGTTGGTCCCGCGAGTAATATGAAGAGCATTAGGCCCAAAGCCCCTAATAAAGTTACTTCACTGAGTACCTTTATTCCTTTGTCCATGCCCCTGTTAATTGCAATAATTGAAACCAGGGTCACAAGGGCCAGGTGAATGAGCTGGTCCGCCAATCCTTGTGGAATTCCAATTAAATGATCCATGCCCGCGTTTGCCTGGTC
>CAZFJT010000528.1:0-3130 GCA_964519135.1 uncultured Syntrophales bacterium
GACACCCGGATATCTTGTGTTTCAGCAATGTCTCAGCCGCCTCTTCCAAGGTAAAATCCGGGGGTATGGTTACAGGATGATCGCTCATTATTGATCGCACCTGAACGCTTGTTAGATGGTAGAGAATATGTTTGATCTCCATAAGGGTTATGTCGGACGGACCGGCCCTTTTCAGGTCCCTGTCGGTAACGATTCCAACCAGTTTTCCGTCTTCCATAACCGGGAGCATACTGATACCATGTTCCAGCATTAGTTTACTGGCTTGGCTCATATTTTGGGAAGCCTCAATTACGATCACCTTTTTGCTCATCCAGTCTTGGGCAAGCATTTTGGACCTCCTGTTGCGCGAACCTAGTTGGTATAGGGTTTGAATTGCCGTCAATAGGATTAGCCCCATCTCGGGCGCCATTGAGATCAATGGGAATCCACACTGTAAACTCAGTGTAATCCTCGTCAGATTTCACTGAAATCGAACCTTTGTGCTCCTCCACTATTCTTTTTATTAAAGTGAGTCCTACACCGGCGCCATGATCCTTTGTTGTGTAAAAAGGATCGAATATCTTTGCTATAGCGTCTTCGGGTATTCTAGGACCACAGTTTTGGATTTTGAGTTCAAAATAGGCGTCATACTCAAGGCTTCCAATTTCACCGGCCTTTTCGCTTGGTATAAAGACCCCTGTCGCGATTCTTATTCGTCCTTTTGTTCTACTCGCCTCTATAGCGTTTGTGAGAAGGTTACGTATAACGTGCTCAAATCTATTTCCATCCAGTCTTATGAGACCCAGTTCACCTCCAAGATCCAAATCTACCTCGAGATTTTTTTCTTTTATTTTCTCACCAAAGATACTCACGATCCTATTGATCATGATATTTGGATCCAATGATTCCAGTTGAATTGACTGTTTGCGATTGTAGTCCATCAATCGGTTAAGAATAGCTTCCAGCCTTTTAGTCTCTGCAAGTATGAAGTCCAGGCATTCCCTTTGGGTCTTGGGGTCCACTGGGGCTTTCCCATCCAGCTTAGAACGCATCCTGCAAGCAAAACCGCCTATGACCGCCAAGGGTTGCTTTAGCTCATGGGCCACTTCCGCTGTGTACAGGGCAATAGCCTTTGATTTTTCAGACTGCACGATGTGCTCATAAAGATCATCTATAATCCTCATCTTGTTCATCAGCTCGTTCTTTGACGCCTTTAAGCTCTCTTCCAGCCTTTTTCTCAAGGTCCGATCCCTTATCACACCCTCAAAACCCGTAACAACCCCATTGGAATCCCTGCATGAGGAAGCCCTGATCCTGACCCACTTCAAATCTCCATCAGCGGCTTTCAGGGCAAGCTCTTCGTCCCAAACTCGCCCTGAAGAGATATTCATTATGGTTTCAGCCAATTCCCGATCCCCTTCATCTGCATAATCCCACAGCTTAGCGCCCAGCATTTGGATGACCGAGTAACCTAATAAGTCCTCTATGTTACCATTGATATAAACCAATGAGCCTGTGGAATCCAAAGAAAAGACCACATCAGGCAGATTCTCCAATAGATTTTGCATTTTTTGCTCGGATTCAATCAACGAGTCACGAGCCCTATTGAGCTTCAATTCCATTTTGTGTCTATCGGTCCTATCTCTGAGGACTCCGATGTAAAATAGACCCCGCGCTCGGTCGGCCGGATGGAAACGGCACCTGATCCTTACGTATTTTTCCTTTTTTTGAGCATTTACTATGACCAGCTCTTTATCCCAAATCTCATCCTTGTTGAGTTTTGCCAATTTATAGATTTCGGATTTGTGCTCTTTGGCAAAATATGAGCATAAAGATTCACCTAAAATCTGGTCTATGGACTTGCCGAATATTACCTCAGCCGCTGAGTTAGCGAAAACGAATCGACCATTATGATCAAGCGCGAAAAGCGCATCAGGGGATAGTTCCACAAGGTCTATGAGAATCCTTCCGTCCATATCCGATCCTATTAATCCATCCGGATCATCGAGTTTTTTGACTATCCTAATCATTTCTCACTCCAGCGCGGGCTAGAGCCCGATTTAACAAAGAGGTTTAAGGAATGAATCCAAGGATTAGTCGCTCGACAGAGAGCAGAACTCCTTGATCCTAGCATGTATGATCTTCTCTTCATGCGAGGCCTTTTGGGCTGCGGCTTCAGCTATCTTTTCAATCAATCTGTCAGGATCTATGGGTTTTACAAGGTAATCACACGCCCCAAGTTTCATGCCCATGATGATAGAATCCAGGGTTGGACCGCTTGAAATCATTACTACTTCTATGAGTGGATTAATCGTCTTAATTGCCTTCAGAATATCCATATTGCATGGATCGGTGTTTTCGAAACCCAGAATGACCACATCCAAATCTTGATTTTCCTTGATTGTAGCCAGAGCCTCTTCAGGGCTTCCAGCTATAATCACATCAATGGATTCGCGCATTAGTAAACTGATATTGATATCCTTGAAATCATCATCTGTACAAAATATTAATATCTTGACGGCGCCCATGGTGTTTCTCCGAACAGGCCGGCTCGAATAATTGGACATTGATGTATCCGGTTCCTTTAAAGTGTTAAGCTCGTCCGCCCTGCCACATGGATACTGAATGTTTAATGTCTCAAGACGAACTTCCGAGTATTTGCTCCCAGTCTTATCAATCTTGCCTCCACATCCCAGGCGCCGCCCGCGCAGGCCCAACTTAGAGCGGTTCTACCAGCGTAATCCTCCAGATCGATACTCGCGCCACTCATTATAAGGATCTCCACAACCTTCTTCGCGCCCCAAAAGCTCGCCTCCATAAGAGCGGTTATTCCATATTTATTCTGTGCGTCCACGTCGGCGGCGCCCTTGATGAGCGCTTTTACTATTCCGGGACTGCCGATGGCTGAAGCCACAATAAGCGGGGTATCAGTTTCAGAATCCCTGCAATTCACACATACTCCCAATGAAATGAGGGCATTTACGAAGCCTATCTTGCTTTGAAAACAGGCCTCAAAAAGAGCTTCAGCCATTGCGGATTGGCCATAAAAAAGAGGTTCAGCGTAGCGGTCCGCAAAATCGTTGATTGGCCCAGTGATAAGCTCTTCATTTTGCCGGGTAGATAATCCGGGATAAGCGCTCATCTTATCCTC
>CAZFJT010000529.1:0-3123 GCA_964519135.1 uncultured Syntrophales bacterium
CCGTCGCGCCTGTGGATGGATCATACAGCCTTGTATCCTGTATCACCGCCTGGCCATCATCAAGGACCTCAGTTTGACGATCTATTTCATATTGCAAGGCCTTCTGAACATTTCTAAAGGAATTCATATTCTTGAGCTCGGTCTTGGTTCCCAGCTCTTTCGCGCCCACAGGTCTGATGGAAACATTTGCGTCACACCTGAAAGAGCCTTCCTCCATATTTCCATCACAAATGCCAAGGTAAACCAGTATGGATCTCAATGACTTAAGATATGCGGACGCCTCTTCTGGAGTGGAGATATCAGGTTCAGACACTATTTCCATGAGTGGAACCCCGGTTCTGTTCAGGTCCACATAGGAATAGGGCTTCTTTTCATCATGCACAAGCTTGCCCGCGTCCTCTTCCATATGGATTCTGGTGATTCCAATTTTCTTTGGGCCCTTTTCAGTCTCGATTTCAATCCATCCATGTTCTGAAACTGGTATCTCGTACTGGGAGATCTGGTAATTCTTTGGCAAATCAGGGTAGTAGTAATTCTTCCTTGCGAACCTACTCACTTGGTTTATCTCGCAATGACATGCTATGGACATTTTAACTATATATTCCAACGCCTTTTTGTTGAAAACAGGAAGTGTTCCCGGCATTCCCAGACAAATAGGGCAAGTGTTGGAATTGGGCGCGGCCCCAAATTTTGTGGTACAACCGCAAAACGCCTTTGAGTCCGTGAGGAGTTGCGAGTGTACTTCCAGGCCAATAACTGATTCATATTTCATTGATATTTCCCTGATTCACACATCTTTCCAGGCTTGACTGATTCACCACCAGTTATTCATAGTTTAGGAGTTTTAGTATGGAAATCCGTACTGTTTTGAAATGCAGAGCCAATTTTAATTAAACGGCTCTCTTCAAAATGCGGCGCTATGAATTGTATCCCAATTGGTAAACCATCAGATGAGAATCCCCCTGGGATTGACAGACCGGGTAGACCGGCCATATTCACAGGTATGGTGAACACATCCATGAGATACATCTGAATTGGATCGTCCGCCTTTTCACCTAATTTGAAGGGTGGGGTAGGTGACGTGGGACAGAAAATTGCGTCACATTTATTAAAAGCCTCCTTGAAATCATTTGATATCAGAGTTCTGATCTTGGCGGCCTTAAGGTAATACGCGTCATAGTATCCTGATGAAAGAGCGTACGTGCCCAGCATGATGCGTCTTTTTACCTCATGTCCAAAGCCTAGGGCCCTTGTGCGGCAGTACATGTCTATCATGCCCTCGAATTCTTCGGCCCTGATTCCGTACTTAACGCCATCATACCTGGCAAGGTTTGAAGACGCTTCACTTGGAGCGATGATATAATAGGCCGCGATACTGTAATCCAAATGCGGAAGAGAGAGTTCCACAAACTCCGCTCCCAAGTCCTTTAACACGGCTTTTGCGTCTTCCATGGCTTTTTTTACTTCACTATGATCAAGTTCGGAATAAAACTGTTCAGGCAATCCAAGTTTCATTCCTTTTATTGATTTATTCAAGCTCTTAGTAAAATCAGGATATTTCATGGGAACTGAGGTTGAATCCATTTCATCCTGTCCAACTATCATATTGAGAACAAGCGCGATATCTTCAACATTCCGGCCAATGGGACCAATCTGATCCAAACTCGAGGCAAAAGCCACCAGGCCGTATCTGGAAACAGCCCCATATGTTGGCTTCATACCTGAAACACCGCAATAGGAAGCAGGCAACCTTATGGATCCCCCAGTGTCAGAGCCCAAAGCCACAGTAGCCTGTCCGGACGCCACCGCAGCAGCCGCGCCGCCACTGGAACCACCTGGGATCACATTAAAATCCCATGGGTTCTTGGTTGGGCCCCAAGCGGAATTCTCTGTGGATGATCCCATTGCGAATTCATCCATGTTCGTAGATCCAAGGATTACCATGCCTTGCTGTTTGATCCTCTTGACAACGGTCGCATCATAAGGAGGATAGAAGTTCTCCAATATTTTGGACGAGCATGTGGTTCTGTGACCGCTGAGACACATATTGTCTTTTATCGCTATGGTCGCTCCGGTCAGGGGGCCCTGCTTCTTTGAGGCAATTCTCTGATCCGCTTCCTTAGCCATCTCAATAGCCAAGTCATGATGAACCGTGACATATGCGTTTATGCTTGGATCAATGGAGTCGATTCTCTCCAGGGCGGATCTTGTTATTTCCAAAGAGCTGATTTCACCTGCCCCCATGAGGTCGGACAGCTCTTTTAGTGACTTTTTGTGCGGTTCAGGAGACATATAAAGCACCTATAGGTAATTTGGAGACAATTTGTTCACTGTATTGTGTGGCGGTTATCAGAATCATCCGACTCTGATTGCCTGATACTATTCAATGATCTTTGGCGCCCTGAATGTGTCCCCGACTCTATCAGGAGCGTTTGCCAGCGCTTCGTCCTGGGTTAGGGAAGCGGTTACCTTGTCGTCCCTTAGAGGAGTAAACAGGTCCACAGGCCCGGCCATTGGCGCCACATCGTCAGTATTGACTTCCCCGAGTTTGTCCATGTACTCTAATATGAAATTTAGTTGCGACTGATAGAGCTTCTTTGATTCTTCATCCAAACTTAGCCGGCCTAGATTTGCTACGTAATCCACCTCTTCAAGGGTAATCTTCATGACGTTTTGTCTCCTGGGCCAGGTTTGAACCTTACTCCAGAGGCTTCATTGATGGCGCCTAAGAAATAAGCGCTAACAGGCGCCTCTTTTCAAGTAAGGTTTGGGTTTATATAAAAGCGTAAGATTACTCTTGACCAGAACTGGTGTCAAGTTTCAGATGGCCGTTATTCAGATATTTGGCCCAAGACGCTCTGTGCCTGAATGAAGGGTTCAATAGAGTTCGAGCTGTTTCATCATCCAGGGGACCCGCAAGATTTTTATGCGAGCTGTATTGAATTGGATTGAGGGATTCATTCAAAAGAGCGTCCCACTTTATGGCCTGGCCTTTGACTTCGGTCTCCGGCGGCCATACTAAAAGGGGTTTTGGCTTGGAGATACCCATCGCGCCGATCCCGAGACCAACAGCTCTTGTGTTTGCGTGGCAATCATTGCAAGCCCTGCCTTTTGACGAGATAG
>CAZFJT010000530.1:0-3106 GCA_964519135.1 uncultured Syntrophales bacterium
CATGAGAAATTGGTGATAAAGGCCCCGAATAATTGGGGATGCTTCTTTACCAGACTCGACGCCTTGAGGATCATCCTTCCCATGGACCAGTACATGGTCTCAATTCTTTCAACCTGTTCATCTTCAAATTCCAGCATATCAAAAGGTATTACCCTGTATCCCCTTGAAGCGAATTTCCCTGGAATTCCCTTATTGGCCTCACCCACAAAAGAGTTATAGGGGCGACCAAATATAACTATTCCGAGACTGTCCGGATCTTCCTCTATCTCCTTTAGAGCCTGAGCCCCCTTTGCTCTGATATCGGTCTTATACGCGTCCTGCGCGGCAATTCCAGCCTCAAAGGCCTGTTTTCCGTCCTGCGCTGTTTTTCCCAATTCTTTGGCCACATTCTGGAAATCCTCCAGGCATTTCTCAAAGCCCATGCTGAAATCAAAATAAGGGGACAGTATCCTCTTTGATGATGACGCCTCAAATGTGGCGGGCAGATAATAGGCCTCCCCTTGGACGAACACACATGTGCATGTCTCTGGGTTCTCGTTGTCAGTGGGAACCCCTTTGATATGGGGCAAGAACAATGTGTCCACGTTCATATTCAAAAGGTTCTGAAAATATCCATGGGATATCTCCACAGGAAAGCAAAACGCGGCGCCCTGCATGTCAATGCCTTCAGGGTCCACCTCATCCGGAAGGGTTACCCTGAAGCCCAAGGAGTCAAAGAATGCGTTGAAGAATGGGAAATATGTATTCACAAGAAATGATCTGTTCATTCCTATAACAGGCCTGGCGTCTCCTGAGTCTGGGACTTGAAGATCCCTGAATACCCGCCTCCTCCTGTAATCCACCATATCCAAGGCGTTCTTATCCACCTCCAGATTCCTGATCATGTTCACATAGCGGTTACAAGCGCCTCCAAACGGATATGAGTTACCTTCGATCTTTATCCTGGCAATCTCGCACCTTCGATCGCATTTTTCCTTTCCACCACCGCAAACAAAACTGTTTCCATATTCGACCTCCCTGTTGGCCAGGGTCTTTAAATCAAATGACTCCCGTTGAATCAGGCCCCTTTCTATCCTGCGCTCCATCTCCAGAGCCACTCCGAATGCGCCCATCAAACCAGGCTCAGGAGGCACAACGATCTCTTTGCCTGTGAGCGCGGCCATTGCCGCGGGTATGGCCTCGTTGTAACACACTCCTCCCTGCATAAAGACCTTTGCCCCAACAGGCCTATTGCCTTTAACCCTGTTGCAGTAGTTCATGCAGATGGAATATACGAGACCAGCGACTATATCATTTACAGGTATCCCTTCCTGGGCGGCGTTTTTAATGTCCGATCCAATGAAGGCCGCGCATTGATCATTGAAATTCGGGGGATTCTCCCCTGTATAAGCCACTTTCCCAATCTCAGTGACAGGCAGGCCCAGGCTTTCCTTAGCGGATTCTTCCAGAAAAGAGCCGGTGCCCGCGCTGCAAGCTTCGTTCATCGCGTAGTCACTTGGAACCCCATTGGTTATGTACGTGTACTTTGCGTCCTGGCCGCCGATCTCAAAGATCGTATCCACCTCTGGATCAAAGTGCACTGCAGCGGCCGCGTGCGCGATAATCTCATTTATTACCCCATCGGTCATTGCGTGAAGACCGGCTATTTGCCTCCCGGAACCTGTAACTCCGAGACCTATTATTTCTATGGGTTGATCTATCTGTTCATCCAAGCTGCGATAAACATTCCTTGAAGCGGCCACAGGGTCTCCATCAGTGCGGAGATAGCAGTCTGCAAGTATCTTTTTGTCCCTGAGCCTCATTATTACGCCCTTGGTTGTGGTTGACCCCACATCGAGCCCCAGGATGGTTACATCACCGGCCTCAGGGACGCCCCTGGGCCTTTCATTAAAAACCACCATATCCTTGAAATCACCAAGCGGGCTGAGGTAACTGAAAGCGGATTTCCTTTGAAAGAACACTTGATCCTTTCCCTGATAAGGCTCTGTTTCATTGTCCAGGGCCCAAAGCGCGGCGCCAAGGGCCTCAAAAAACGGCGCTTCGTCGGGTATATGAAGATTTTCTATCTCTTTTTGCAGATAATGGATCATAGTGTGATTCTTTGATGATCCACCCACAAGCATCACATTTTTCTTTGGCAGTTTTCTGAGAAGCTCCACTACCTTTCCGGACATCATCTTGGCCAGACCCGCCACAACCTGGCCTTTTGGAACCCCTTTGTTGAGAGCGTGGGTGCAGTCACTCTTGCAAAACACCGAACACCTGCCTGATACAGTGTGTGGCGACTCGGATATACCCAGATCGGATACGTCTTCAAGGGTCAGGTTCATGCGGCCTATTTGCTGTAGAAAGAACTCACCGGTCCCTGACGCGCACTTGTTTCCCGTCTGTATTCCTTGGATCTGGCCTTCATCATCAAGGTGATAAACCAGGAAAGTTTCACCACCAGCGCTGACAACTACTCTGTAGTCAGAGTCCTTAGGTTTTACGAATCCATAAGCTTTCTCAACCGCTTCCGGCTCGGACACTGTGGAAAGTTTAACGAAATTTATGAATTTTCGGCCAGTGAAAGCAATCTTCAAACTCTCAAGGTCCTGTATGTCATCCAGCGCCTTTAACAGGGTATTCCTGGGATTACCCTCGTGATTGATCGACTCTGTGCGAACTATTTCGACTTGGTCGCCGCTTTTTCTGATCCTTACAATACTTACTGTTGAAGCTCCCAAGCACAAACCCAAGGATTCCATTATCTATAAGTCTCCTTTTACTTTATCGCGATAATCTGCAAAATATTCGGCTAAATCCGATCATGTCCGAGCATTGTAACTCTGAATGGCCGAATCGGCCCACAATTAATTTTTGGTTCCTTTACGTGGAATCAGGCCGGCCTTCACACAACTATGTATCTTTTGGATTTCGATAATCCGAGCAGTATATAACACGTGGCCCGACGCCACAATAGCCTCAGGTCCATACCGCGTTTTTTTGAATCAATGGTTCAAATCGAGTGCGGCTGATTTAATTTTTCTGAGAATTTGAGAAACAAACGCTTACCAATTATCCATCCATAATATTAATAATAAATACATCTATGGTATATCATCCC
>CAZFJT010000531.1:0-3104 GCA_964519135.1 uncultured Syntrophales bacterium
GGACCATGATAATCATTATGCTAACAAACCGGCCTACTGAGCAGTGTTGACATGCCCCTTATTTCAGTGGTTATCCCAACTAAGGACCGAGCGTCATTGGTAAAGCGGGCTGTTGACTCCGTCCTCGGGCAATCTTTTGAGGATTTTCAATTGATAGTGGTGGATGATGGGTCCTCTGATAACACTCCTGAACTGTTGCTTGAATTGTATCCAACCATTACCCTGATAGAACAACAAAACAAAGGGGTGGCAAACGCAAGAAATGCAGGCGTTAACGCGAGTTCAGGGGAATTGATTGCATTCCTTGACTCAGACGACCAGTGGGCGCCTTTGAAACTTGAGAAACAAGTGGAGGTGTTCAAAAAAAAGGGGAATCCTTACATTTGTCATACTGATGAAATCTGGATCTGGAATGGTAAGGAAATAAACCAGAAGTCTTATCACAAGAAGCAAGGAGGTTTTTTCTTTGAGCGATGTCTGGAAAGATGCCTGATTAGCCCGTCTTCTGTTATTATTTCAAGAGATATTTTTGAAACTGTGGGTTTGTTTGACGAGAGTATGCCAGCAGGGGAAGATTATGACCTTTGGCTCAGGATTGGGGCTTTTTATGAGATATCTTATATTCCGGAAAAATTGGTGATTAAATACGGCGGCCACAACGGCCAACTCTCTAGAACTATACCGGCTATAGATAGATATCGCATCCAGGCCATAGAAAAGATACTTTCCCAAAATACTTTGACCCCAAGGCAAAGAGAGGTCGCGATCAAGGAATTGGAAAGGAAGTGCCATATAATGGCCCTTGGTTGCTCCAAGAGAGGAAAGGGTTTGGAGGCTGAACATTATCGAGAAATTCCTTCCAAATACAAGAATTGAAGAAATTCGCGCGGCAAGCGTAGACTTTTCGGACACCAGATTCGTAATACCGAACTATGACAAGCTCGATAATCTGGCGCATTCGATTAATTCGGTTGGGATCATAAACCATCCTTACGTATTGGATAATCAAGGATCAGGGTACGTTTCAATACTGGGATACAGAAGTCTACTTGCCGCGGTTGGGTTGGAAATAGAGAAGATAACAGTTATGGTTGTGGATCAGTCTGCGTCTGAACAGGACTGTTATGAGGCTTGCTTTTGGGATAATATTGGACATCGCAAACTAGACGCTTCATCCAGGGCTCAATGCCTAAGAAGACTTATGGAACTGTTTCCCAGGCTGGATGTGATTCAAAGGTTCCTGCCTTTTCTTGGCGTCCCTTCCCAAGGGCCCAAAATCGAGAGGCTCTTAAGAATCGGCGCCCTATGTGAAGAGGCTTTATCTAACCTGGCTCTTGGTCGCATCCACGAGCGAACCGCATTTGCCATGAGTTTCCGCCCCAAACACGAACAGCAATTTCTGATGCGACTTATCAATGAATCAGGGCTAAACCTTAACAACGCATCTCAGGTGATAGAAGATCTGATCGATATTGCTACCGCCAGGGAGATGGAAATTGAAAATATCATTGCAGAGTTTGATACTAAGGACATTTCCAACCCTGAAGTAGGCCGTGTATATGACGGAAAAGAGCTAAAAAAAGCAGTAAAGAGGATAAAGGATCCTGAATTTGAGACAACGCGCGAAGGCCATGAGGCCTGGGTAAAATCTCTTAATCTACCTAGGCTTGTAAAAATCACCCCTGCTAACTCGTTCGAAGACAAGTCCATTAACATGATGGTCACATTTAAATCCAGGGATGAATTGGAGCTGGGCCTGAAGGAAATAAAGGAGATTATTCCAACATAGTCTTATTAAAGAGCTAACAAACACGAGCCATTGTTTGACGAATATGTTTTTCACATAAATATCACTTTGATTACATATATCTGATGAAATTCCCAATAGACAAAATCCTCATAGATTCCGACGCATACGACTATGATCTCACATCAAGAATACTAAAAGAATATCCAGCAGCTCAAGTTATGGTGGGAGATGAGGCTCTACTGGAGTTGAGAAACATGGAGCTTGCCTGTGATCCATTCAGAACAGGCAAGAGAACTCTGCGGTTAATCATTGGCAAGGGCGCGTTGGTAAAGGATTGCCCAGGAACGAACAATTACATTTGTTGCGGGCTGAAGATCCTGCATTTTGGACAGGGCTGTCCCATGGATTGCCATTACTGCGCATTACAGGTTTATTTCAACAGGCCCGCGATAGAGCTCTTTGTTAACCAGGGGGATATTGTTCGTGAGCTGGAGAGGCGCCTGGAAAGTCAACCAGATCGATTCCACAGGTTTTGCACTGGAGAGTTCGCTGATTCCTTAGCATTGGATCCTGTTACTGGATTCGCGTCTGAATTGGTCCAGGTGTTCAATGCTCACCCAAACGCTTCATTGGAATTAAAGACAAAATCAGACAATATTGATGACCTGATCGGCTTAAATCCCACTGGAAATATTGTGATAAGCTTTTCAATGAACTCATACCATATAGCCGCAACACATGAAATACGCGCGGCCGGCCTAAAAAATAGATTATTGGCTGCGAAAAAGGCTGTTGACGCCGGATACCATGTGGGCTTTCACTTTGATCCCATTATCCCCATTGATGATTGGAAGGCTGGGTACAAGCGAACCATTGATCAGATTTACAACACTGTTGATTCGGAAAAAATACCATGGTTATCCATGGGAGTATTACGGTTCGTTCCCCAACTGAAAGAAATCGCAATGACCAGGTTCGGGCCCAGGGATTTATTTCATCTACCCTATCATCGGGGTCTTGACGGTAAATTCAGGATATTTTCTGAAAAGCGCATTGAAATATATAAGGAAATCATAGATAGAAACAAATTTCACTACCCAAAGGCAAGGGTCTATTTCTGCATGGAAAGCAGTTACATATGGGAAAAGGCCATGGGAATGAAAATGGATTCAGATCAAGGGCTCAGTGATTATTTGGACAGCGCCTTTATTCATTAGACTTTCAACTGATATTTCCAGCGCGGGTTAACCATTCACTTAAGTGCGGCATTGCCTACCAAGCGCTTATGGGACTAAAAGGATAAGGGTCATCATTATCAGGCGCCGACTCGCCTGTTGGCGTGACATCCGATTCG
>CAZFJT010000532.1:0-3100 GCA_964519135.1 uncultured Syntrophales bacterium
CATACCGGGCACATTGCCTTTAAGGGCTTGTTCTCTCAAGCATATTCGGCAAATCTTGAATTTCCTGTAATAGGCCCTCGGCCGGCCACATATTTGGCACCGGTTGTATTGTCTAACCTTGAATTTCGGAGGCTTGGCCGCCTTCACAATCATCGATTTCTTAGCCAATTTTAGCTCCTTAGAAGACGAAAACCTTATTTTCTAAAGGGCATGCCCAATTGCCCAAGCAACTCACGCCCCTCTTCATCGGTCTGAGAGGAAGTCACTATGGTTATGTTCATCCCGCGAATAGCGTCGATTTTGTCATAATCTATCTCTGGGAAAATAATCTGTTCCTTTATTCCCATGGAGAAATTGCCTCTTCCGTCAAATCCCTTGGGATTTACGCCCCTAAAATCACGAACCCTGGGCAAAGCAACATTTATCAGCTTGTCAAGAAAGTTAAACATCACTTCCCTGCGCAAGGTTACTTTGCACCCAATACTCATGCCTTCCCTGAGCTTAAACGTGGCTATGGACTTTCTGGCCTTTCGCACCACTGGATTTTGCCCGGTTATAAGGGCTATCTCCTGTTGGGCGTGATCAATAATCTTCGGATCGGCAATTGCCTTCCCAAGACCCATGTTAACCACTATTTTTTCTACCGCGGGCGCCTGGTGAATATTCTTGTATTGGAATTTTTCCATCAGCGCCGGGGTGACGGATTTTTTGTAATATTCTCTTAAACGTGAAGCCATTTTTTCTTCCTATCAACCAGTTAGCTGTTCATTGCATTTCTTGCAATAACGAACTCTCTCATTGTCTTCCAACACCCTGACTCCAGTCCTGGAGGGTTTCTTGCACTTTGGACAGACCAGTATTAGGTTGCTGAGGCTTATCGGGGCTTCCTTTTCAATGATTCCGCCCTGCTTACCCGCTCCTGCGCCTGCTCGGGTGTGACGTTTGACCATATTCAGTCTCTCAACCAATGCGGTTTGATCCTCTTCATTTATACGCAGAACCGAACCTTGCCGACCCTTTTCCTTGCCTGATATGACCTTTACCTTGTCACCTTTTTTGATGGCCTTCATTTTCTAGAGCACCTCCGGCGCCAGAGACACTATCTTCATAAATCTCTTGGCCCTCAACTCCCTTGCCACGGGACCGAAAATACGTGTGCCGATAGGTTCCAACTGATTGTTTATCAGAACCGCGGAATTATCATCAAATCGAATGTTGGAACCGTCCGGTCTCTTAATGGTGTTTCTGGTTCGAACTACTACGGCCTTATGAACTTCACCCTTCTTCACCTTTGAATTGGGTATGGCTTCTTTAACGGACACCACCACCACATCTCCCACAGACGCGTACTTTCTGCCGGTTCCACCAAGAATCTTAATGGTATAGAGTTTCTTGGCGCCCGAATTATCGGCCACCTCCATCTTTGTTTCTTGTTGAATCATTATGCGCCCCCTGGAAGCGCGGCTTCCTTGATGACCGCCCTCACGCGCCAATTCTTATGTTTGCTCAACGGACGTGTCTCAACTATGGAGACCTCATCACCTATCTTGCACACATTCTTTTCATCATGGGCCATGAAGCGGTTTCTTCTTTTTATATATTTGCGGTAAGCTTTGTGCAAAACCTTGTCAGCCACTTCCACAACAACTGTTTTATCCATCTTATTGCTTATAACAACACCGGTTCTGACCTTGGGCCGCCTTACCTTTTCAGAGGAATTAGTCATTACTCAGTACCCCGCTTTTCTCTCATAATTGTCTTAACTCGGGCAATTTCTCGCTTCAGGGTCTTTAGTCTAGACGTCTTTTCCAATTGCCCAGCCGCGTGCTGAAAACGGAGTTTGAACTGTTCTTGCCTAAAATCTCTTTCTTTTTCCTGGAGTTGGTCGACGGACATCTCCCTTAATTCCGAAGGCTTCATAGCATTTCCTCACGGCTTACAAATCGAGTTTTTAGTGGGAGTTTTCTAGCGGCTAGTCTGAGCGCCTCTCTGGCCACTGAAGGGGCCACGCCCTCCATCTCGTACATGACTTTTCCAGGTTTTATAACAGCCACCCATTCCTCTGGGGAACCTTTGCCTTTTCCCATCCTGGTTTCAGCCGGCTTTTTTGTTATCGGTTTATCAGGAAAAACCCTGATCCAAATCTTACCACCCCTCTTGACATGGCGAGTCATGGCAATACGAGCGGCCTCTATTTGACGGGCTGTTATCCATCCGGGCTCCAACGCCATAAGTCCATATTCTCCGAACGCCACATAAGAGCCCTTCAAGGGTCTTCCCCTGGTTCTTCCCTTTTGTTTCTTCCTGTATTTAACTTTCTTTGGAGCGAGCATTTTACTATTCTCCCTGATCGGTCTTTATCTTCTCACCTTTAAAGATCCAGACCTTTACCCCAATAACTCCGTAGGTGGTTGACGCCTCTGCCAGCCCGTAATCTATGTCCGCCCTCAATGTGTGCAAGGGAACACGGCCCTCTCTGTACCATTCACGCCTGGCCATCTCAGCTCCACCCAGACGGCCTGCGGTGGCTATACGGATTCCTTGGGCGCCCGATTTCAGGGCGCTGGAAACCGACTTTTTCATTGCGCGCCTGAAAGCGATCCTTCTTGTGAGCTGCTGAGCAACATTCTCGGCTACCAACTGGGCGTCTATTTCGGGTTTTCTGATTTCCTTTATGTCAACAATCACTTCCCTATTGGTCATCTTGAGGATTGCTTTTCTCAACTTTTCGATTTCACTGCCCTTGGGTCCGATGACTATGCCGGGCCTTGCCGTATGAATTATCACACGGACCTTACCGGCCGCGCGCTCAATCTCTATTCTTGAAACACTCGCCTGGGCCAGCCGTTTCTTTAGAAAAGCCCTGAGTTTATGATCTTCTATGAGAAAGGCGCCAAAGTCCTTCTCAGAGTACCAACGCGAGTCCCAAGTCCGCGTTATTCCGAGCCGAAATCCTAGGGGATGAACCTTCTGTCCCAAAGCGAGCCCTCCTACGGGTGATTAGACTGAATCATGCCAGGAGCGTACCATCCATTCTCAATTGAATGGAAAGCGCCGGACCCTTTCAGCCCTTATTCTTCAGTCAAGGCCACATTAATGT
>CAZFJT010000533.1:0-3099 GCA_964519135.1 uncultured Syntrophales bacterium
TATGTGACAATACGCAAAAACAGGAACGATCAATTTTTAGCAGTGACTATTCATTTCGCGCAGGGCTTTCTCAAAGATGAATGTCATCCATTTCATCTGTGGGGCTTTGCTTAATGGAATACCAGTCGACATTTCTTGTAAGATACATCATAAAGCTCAAGAGAATGAAGAAGCCCAGGCTCCCGGCCAATAGAGCGTATTCCGCGACTTGCAGCGTCCAAAAAGAGAAAGTGTAAACAATGGCCAATAAGCCGCCGAGTAAAGCGGCAAGTTTGGCGCTGCGTAATATGCTCTTTGCATAGAGACTGATCATAAGAATCACGGCAATGCTGGAAATCCAATACGCGGCCTGGAAGCTGATCTGCTCGGAAAGTGATATCAGCAATGCGTGAAAAGTGATTATACCCAGCCCTATCAATAAATATTGTATAGGGTGCAACCTGATAGAGGATGTCATCTCGAATATGAAAAGGGACGTGTATGTTAGGATAATGAAGAGCAAACCATAACCAATGGCCTGTCTTGATTTTTCATAAATACCGGTGGGAGTGGGCAGGTTCACCCCAAAGTTCGAACACTGGAACTCCTTTTTGTATTTCCTTCCCAACCACTGCTGGGGGAAACTGCGATTAAAATCCAATACTTTCCATTTTGCCATCAAGTCATTCGATTCAATATTTTTCTCAAAAGGCTGGAATGATCCATAAAAGGAGGCCTCAGGCCAATTTGAATTCAATGCGACTGTGGTGGTCTTACCGCAGGGAACAAAACCTATTTTCTTGGAACCTGTTAGGTTCACGGGAATATTATAGGAATAATCGTGAACAGATGGATTCAACGCGAATTTAACACTGAACCCTGACGAGAACAAATCATTGTTTATTACCTCCGGCTTGGCCTGAAATTCTTCCTTGTTAAGATTGAACACTATTCGATCCCTGATCCCTTGGATGTTGGAAATATGGACTGAGACGCGGGCGTTATCCCATTGAAAGTATTCCGAGGGGATCTCCAGCTCGCTTGTATCTGGAAATGTAAATTTTCCGGATAGATCCAGCCGAGCATTATAGACCTTGGCTGAAAACAATCCGGCGCCTTTTTCTTCAGACGCGATATCTCCGGTTACGTCAAGTGATTCAGGCATAAAGTGAGCGTAACAGATCACTCCGTCCGACCTGCTGTATGGAACGGTGAGAACAGGCCCGATAATCTTTTGTCCGCCGCCCCATTTCGAGGCCACATTCTCGATCAATTCATTAATTCTCGCCAGTCGCTCCTTTATTATTTCATCGAGCATCATTGCCGGTTTAAGCATTAAGATAACCAAGATTGCAATGCACGCTATCTTGAAGATCTTTGAATCAAAAAGCCTAGACAACATCGTTTTACTATGACCATCTGTTTGTTCAGACATCTCAATTCTCCTCTGTCATTCTGTCGGTCACCTTTAAGGAATACCAATCTATCTTCCTGGTGACATACATGATCACACTCAGAGCTATGAAAAGGCCTATGCTCCCGACAAGAAGAGCGTAATCCACCATCTGGAGCAGCCAGTAAAGATAGCTGTAAATAACCGTTAGAGCCGCGCCCACAATGGCGGCAAGCCTGGAACTCTTTAAAATGCTCCACGCATAGAGTGTCACCAGTGTAACTATCGACACGCTTGATATGAAATACGCCCCGCGAAAATTGATATGCTCTGAAAGTGAAAGGAGTAGTATGTAAAAGGTGATCACAGCCATACCGATCAATAGATACTGCACTGGGTGCAGCTTCACCCTGGCCGCCATCTCTGAGATGAAGAAAGCCGTGAATATCAACACCACAAAGAGGCTTGCGTATTTTGTTGTGCGCATGGACTTCCTGTAAAAATCCACAGGTGTCACCAATCCCACGCTAAAAGCCGATCTCCTGGTTTGCTCCTTGAATTGGGCGCCCAGCCACTGTTGGGGATAATCCCTGTTAAGGTCCAAGACCTTCCACATTGCGCTGAACCCTTTATCAGTGATTTCTCTTTTTTGGGGCAGGTACGCTCCGTCAAAATTTGGACTGGTCCAATTGGAAGATAGATTTACAGTGGTGGATTTCCCCAGGGGAATGAAGCTGATGCGCTCACTTCCAGCAAGGTCCAACTTAAACTTGAAGCGATACTCCTTGTACCTGGGGTCCAAAGTGATCGGCGCGCTAACCCCTGAAGAAACAACGTCTGATACCAGCAGGCCTGGATTCATTACTGTCTTTTCTGAGTTGATCTGAGCAATGATCTTGTCCTTTATCCCCCTTACATCAGAAACACCAAGGGATATGGTTGCCCCTGACCAGTCTATTGAGTTGCGAGGCGCCTTGAGTTTATCTATGTCCGGATACTTGAATGTACCTGTAATCTCAAGTCCGGCCTTGTAGACCACTGCATCAAAAATACCCCTATGCAGGACCTTTGGGTCAAGATTGCCTGAAATCCGAAGATCAGTGGGGAGAAAATTCATGTAATGGATAGAGTTTGAGCCGATCTTGTAAGGAATACTTATGACCGGTCCGGTTATGGTTTGTTCCTCGCCCCATTTCGAGCTTATCTCACTGACAACGGTTGTTTGTCGATCTTCTCGTTCCTCGATCAATGACTGGATCATTGAGGCCGGTTTTAAAAGCAATAGCGTGATTACGCCTATGGCCAGCAACTTGATTGAAACCGGATTAGATATAATGGGAGCTATGCTTTTTCCCATACCGCTCATTTTCTCACCCATAGCGAGTACCTCCTGCAGGTCATTTTTCCATCATCATTCGGGCGCGCTTTGAGCCGGCCCTGACACCAATGACTAACAGTGGGATGTGCAGCCTTTATGGAGGAGATCAGGAAAGAAAAAGGCGAATATGTGCAGAAAATATGGCGGATTATTCGGATTGTTTTGAGGTTATATTGATTCTCGAAATAAAACACGGAATGAAATGAAATTTCATTCCGACCTCCCAGAGTCGGAAGCTCGATGGGGAGGTCCAGGAGGGGAGTTGGACTCCCCTCCTGAGGATTGCGCAATGTGCGCTCTTGGCTGCCGTAACCTAGCGCGAAGCGCAGGGTAGGCGCCAGAAGCTGTT
>CAZFJT010000534.1:0-3098 GCA_964519135.1 uncultured Syntrophales bacterium
GTCTGAAGGAGAGCACAATTGGCGACAATTCATGATAAGCCCACTGTGGGCATAGAAGAAGAAATTCAAAAATCTTACCTTGATTATGCGATGAGCGTAATTGTGGGCAGGGCCTTGCCTGACTTAAGGGACGGATTGAAGCCTGTTCATCGTCGAATCCTTTATGCAATGCACACCGCGGGTAATTTGTGGAATCGGCCTTATAGAAAGGCTGCGAGAGTGGTCGGAGATGTCATAGGTCAATATCATCCCCACGGGGACGCGGCTGTGTACGATTCAGTGGTTCGAATGGCCCAGCCGTTCTCCATGCGATATCCGTTTGTGGATGGACAGGGAAACTTCGGAAGTGTAGATGGAGACGCGCCAGCGGCCATGCGTTATACGGAAGTTCGTATGCACAGAATCTGCGAGGCCCTACTCCATGACATTGACAAAGACACAGTAGATTTTTTGCCCAATTACGACAATACCCAACAGGAGCCCTCTGTCCTTCCATGCAGGTTCCCAGTGCTGCTTGTGAGCGGCTCTCAGGGTATTGCCGTGGGAATGGCCACAAATATACCTCCCCATAATATAGGAGAAATCATTGACGCGACTATCCACCTGATTCGCAATCCTGAAGCGGAAGTGGAAGAGTTGATGGAGTACGTTCCTGGCCCGGATTTTCCCACAGCAGCCACAATATTGGGCACAGATGGCATTGTTCAGGCGTACAAGACAGGTAGAGGAGCGGTCAGACTCAGGGCTAAAGCGGAAGTGGAAGACGCTGGAAAAGGTTATGAGAGAATAGTAATCACTGAAATTCCATATCTGGTTAACAAGGCAAAGGCTGTGGAAAGTGTGGCCGAGCTTGTAAAGGATAAGAAGATCACGGGTATCAGGGACATAAGAGACGAATCGGACCGACAAGGTCTCAGGGTGGTTTTTGAGCTTAAACGGGATGAGATAGCTGATGTGGTCTTAAATCAACTTTACAGGCACACCCAGTTTCAGACTACCTTTGGCATTCACATGGTCTCCATAGATAAGGGAAGACCAAGGGCCCTGAATCTTAAACAGACTTTGCAAGGTTTTATAGACTTCAGAAAAGAAGTCGTTATTCGAAGAACCAACTATGAACTGGCAAGGGCAAAAGAGAGAGCCCATATTTTAGAAGGACTGAAAATTGCTTTGGATCACATGGATGAAGTGATCAAGCTCATAAGGGCCGCACAAAGTCCGGAAGTCGCGCGGGAAGGACTGATGGCCCAATTCGAGCTGTCACAGATACAGGCCCAGGCAATACTGGACATGCGCCTGCAGAGGCTTACAGCCCTTGAGCGCGACAAGATTATCCAGGAATTGAAAGAGATCATGGAGACAATCGAAGGATTGGAGGCGCTTTTGGCCTCAGAGCAAAAGATCTTTGACGTGATTATTTCTGAGATGGAGGAGATTAGGGAAAAGTATGGAGATCCCAGGAGGACCGTAATCGAAAGAACCTCAGGGGATATGCTGGATGAGGATCTGATACCCAGGCAGGACATGGTCGTAACATTCTCCAGGAAGGGTTACGTGAAAAGGGTTCAGGCCAGCCAATACAACCCCCAGAGACCTGGAGGAAAAGGGCGAATAGCTGCTAGAATAGCCAGTGAAGATGTGGTCCATCAAATCATGTACGCTTCGAGCCATGATGTGCTCCTATGCTTTTCCAACAAGGGACGTGTCCATTGGATGAGAGTATTCCAAATCCCTGAGGAGTCCCCATATAGCAGAGGTAAGGCGATAATAAATCTGTTGAAACTCGAGCATGAGGAAAAGATAAGGAAGATTCTGGCGGTGAAAAACCTGGAGACCGAAGGTTACGTTCTCATGGCCACAGCAAAGGGTAAAATCAAGAAGACAAAAGTATCGGAATTCTCAAGGCCCCGTTCAACAGGCTTGATCGCCCTAACCATAGAAGAAGACGATGAGCTGATAGATGTTAGTTTCGCGCAAGAAGGCGCACATACTTTGCTGGCCACAAGTAAAGGTAAAGCCATAAGGTTCGAGGAAGTCAGGGTCAGGCCCATGGGAAGGCAGGCCAGGGGTGTGACCGGGATCAGAATGAAAAAAGAAGACCGCGTTATTGGCATGCAGGTCATTTCAAATGGTGAAGGCACCCTTCTTACAATAACCGGGAGCGGCTTTGGAAAGAGAACTCCCCTTTGCGAGTACAGGCTCACAAATAGGGGCGGCCAGGGAGTCATAAACATAAAGGACGCAGGCAAAAAAGGCGATGTTGTTGGAATACAGATGGTTGAAGACCATGATCATCTTCTCATACTCACATCCGGCGGTAGGATAATCAGATTGAGAATGGAAGAGGTCTCAGCCATTGGTCGCAATACCGTGGGCAGGACCCTTGTGCGAATGGCCGAAGGGGAAGTGGTGGTTGATGTGACAAGGGCTGATACGTTGGATGAAGTGACGGATGAAGATTTGCCGGAAAAAGAAGCGGCAGGGGAAGATGATCAACCCGACGCGCCTGAAGATGAGAGCGTAGAAGAATAGTGGCTGTGGAAACTGTTAAACTGATCCCAGGAAAATGGGGCCGCCCCAAAAAACGATGAATGAGGAAATGATTTCAAAGTGGCGTCTCATTGACCACACCGCGGACATAAGAATGCAAATCTTTGGTAAAGACTTCGGAGATTTGCTTATTAACGGCGCAGTGGGTATGACATCTTTACTGGGCTCCCCAACCAATGAAGGGGTCCATGATAGGGTAATCATCGAGTTGGAAGCGGGAGATAGGGAAGAATTACTGGTAGATTGGCTCAGGGAAATCCTCTTTTATTATAACGTCAGAGGATTTTGCTTTATTTCCGCGCTTTTTCATGGACTATCACACACCGGTCTTCGGTCCCAGGTGACCGGATTGGTTTATGAGGCGCCCTTTGAACCAGAGAACGACATAAAAGCAGTTACCTATCATGGCGTTGAAATCAATGAAACCATAGAGGGTTTAGAGGCAAAAGTGGTATTTGATATTTAGGATCCCCATTCCATTGATCCAAGGCAGATATAGTGATTCTCGAAATAAAACACGGAATGAAATGTAATTTCATTCCCACCTC